>JAVBRS010000015.1:0-16021 GCA_031547715.1 Oscillospiraceae bacterium | reverse complement strand
TAAAATGGCCCAAAAAAAAATACAAGGCGGGCACAAGTGCTCGCTTGCAGTTTCTTTTTCCACTTTGCATTTTTGCAAAACGCCAGCTGTTAAACAGGCCTCAGGCTGATATAATTTTAATTCAGGCACCGCAGATACTGCCGGCTTATAAATAACAATACATTTTGTGCCTCACCCGCTTAATGTTCCATCGCTTATACTGTTTCAAAAGCAGCTTAAACGCCGCATTGTAAGCGTGGGCGGCACACTTTGGCAAAATAAGCGGCTTTTATGTTTAATGCGGCAAACTGCACTTTGCGTAAAATGCAAAAGCAAAAACAGCATGTGCTGTTTTTGCTTTTGTTAAAATATCTACCAGTCAGTGTTCCGGTTGCAGCCGGCGGCTTTTACTTTTCAAATACAATTTTTCCGTTTAGCACAGTTTTTGCCAAAGTGTAGTCTTTGTTCAGCAGTGCCATGTTGGCTGTGCCGCCCACGGCAATTTTACCGGCAGATGTTTTCAGGGCGTAATTCTCTGCCCCGTTTTGGGTAAAGGGTAGAATAGCGGTTTCAAAGGGTATTTTGCCATTTTCCATAACCTTTTTCAAATCCTCAAGCAGCACTTTGCTCGTGCCCTTTTCAATGGCAATTAAGTTGCCCATTTTGTCAAATACCGGCAGGCTGCCGCAGCCGTCGCTCGTGCAGGTAACACGCTCAAGCTTGCCATACATTGCGTACAGCGTTTCCAGGGCCTCAACAGCGCTCATTGCCTCGCCGCCGCCAATGCCGCCGGCGGTAATGTCAATGCGGCCGCCCATTTCATGTAACTTTCTCGCCTGTTCAAATATAACGCGGCGGCGGTTAACATGGGTGGGTATAAAGGTTGGCAACAAAGATATATCCTCTTCAATAAGCTCAATTAATGTGGGTATGCCGTCCTCATAGTTGCCCAGGTGAATGTTTAAAACCCCGCGTTTGCCCGCAAGGCGGCCGGCGTTGCGTGTGTCCACTGCAACACGGCGCAGTTCCTCTTTTGTAGGGCTGGAGCTGCGGTGGTCGGCGATTGCAAATTCACCCGTGCCAAGGCACTTTTCAAAATATATAATATCCTGCGCAACTTCACCTAAAATATTTACAACAGGGTAAGTATATGAGCCGGTTAGCATATATGTTTCAATGCCCCACTCGTTCATCTGCAGGCATTTAACCAGCACTTCTTTAGGTTGGCGTGCGTAGCCGTCTGTTCCAAGTACGCCTATCATTGTGGTAACGCCTGCCGCCACAGCCTCTTCAAAGGTTATTTCTGTCATGCGTGTGGTAAAGCCACCCTCACCGCCGCCGCCGGTAATGTGCACATGTGTGTCTACAATTCCGGGCATTAAAATGCGGCCGTCACCTTCAACAATGGTAGCACCTTCAGGTGCTTGCAGGTTTTGGCCAAAATTAAACACCCTGTCGTTCCAGGTTAAAAGGTCGCAAAGCCCTTGTGGCTGTGGGGTGTACAGGTTAACATTTTTGTATAAAATAAACATTTTACCCTCCAAATTTTAAGTGTATGTATTATAAAATTACTATATTAAACAACACTTTGCAACATTTAAAATTCAAATTCTAATGTTTTTATAATTTGAAGGACCTGTTATTGTAGGTTATAATAAAAATAGCAATTTTAACGCCCGCTACTTTAACCACCAGGAGGAAGAGCATATGGAAGCTGTTCTGCAGATTGAAAATTATTCAAAAACGTACGGTAAAAGCGGTAAAAAAGCAGTTGAAAATTTAAACATAACCGTTCACGCAGGTGAAATTTTTGGGTTTATTGGCCACAACGGTGCCGGTAAAACCACAACCCTGCGTGCAGTGGCAGGCGTGCTTGACTTTGAAGAGGGTGACATTACAATATACGGCCACTCTATTAAAACAGATGCAATTGCCGCCAAAAAAATAACCGCATTTATACCTGACAACCCGGATATTTACGAGTTTTTAACCGGCATTGCATACCTTGGCCTTATTGCAGACCTTTATGGCATAAGCAAAGAAGACAGAGAAAACCGCATTGCCAAATATGCCGACGCCTTTGAGCTGACACCGGCCCTTGGCAGCCCTATAAACAGCTACTCTCACGGTATGCGGCAGAAGCTTGCGCTTATTTCCGCCTTCATGCGCGCGCCAAAGCTGCTTGTGCTGGATGAGCCTTTTGTTGGCCTTGACCCTGTTGCTTCACATATTTTAAAAGGCTTTTTAGCAGAGCTTTGCGCTGAGGGCGGGTGTGTGTTCTTTTCAACCCATGTGCTGGAGGTTGCCGAAAAACTGTGCCACCGCATAGCAATTATAAAAGGCGGCAAAATGGTGGTGGAAGGGCCTACTGCGCAGGTTGTAGGCAACTCTTCACTTGAAAATGTGTTTCTTGAGCTTGCAGAGCAAGGGGGGTGCTAAGCTGTGAGTGCCCTTTTAACCTTGGTTAAAATACAATTCGCCGGGCTTATAAACAGTGCTGCCAAATTTGGCGGGCGGCGTGGCCGGGCAGGTGCTGCAAAAAAAGGCGGCGCATTTAACAAAGCCACCGCCGCAGATATTGCGAAAAAAACAGGCGCTATGGGCCCACTTCTTATATTTTTTGGCATTTTTGCATACATTGGGGTTGTATATGGCTTAATGCTGTACAGTTTTTTAGCCCCTGTAAATGCGCTGGACATTGCCCTTGCGCTTATGGCAGTAATTGCAGTAATGCTTTGCATTATGTTTATGTTTTTTAACGGGGCAGGTTTTTTGTTCGGCGGCAAAGATAACGACTTTCTGCTTAGCATGCCTGTTAGTACATTTTTTATAATGCTTTCAAAAACACTGGCCCTTTACCTTGAGGGGTTGCTGTTCAGCGTTGCAGTTGTTGGCCCCAGTGTTATATTGTTTTTTATAAAAGGTTTTGGCGGCGCAGCTTTTGTTTTGCGGGCCGCCCTTGGCATATTGTTCCTGCCGTTTTTGCCGGTAACATTGTCTGTGCTTTTTGGCCAGATAAGCGCCGTCTTTACACGGGGTTTCAAACATAAAAACCTTTTTAACACATTGCTTTCTTTTGCTTTTTTAGCTTTCATTATGGTGGGCTCTTTTCAAATAAACGGCGCGCTAAATGCTTTAATTTTAAACCAAAATGCGTTCAGAGAGTTTTTGGCCCGCTACCTGCCGCCACTTAGCTGGTTTGTTAACGGCGCTGTAAACGGGCATGTTTTGCAGCTGTTGGCCTTTGTTGCCGCCGCCGTTATGCCTTTTCTTTTGGTGCTGTATATATTCTCTTTTTCTTACAAAAAAACGCTTACCATGGCCGCAACAAGCAATGTTACCTTTAACTACCGCCTTGGCCGCTTGCAGGCACACAATGCTTTTTCCGCTTTGTTCAACAAGGAAGTGCACCGTTTTTTTGGCACCACCTCTTATGTGTTAAACTGTGGCGTTGGCATTTTAATGTCTTGGGGTGCTTTAATATACCTGTACTTTTTTGCACAGGACCAAGTTTTTATGTTGCTTGGTATGGAGCCTGCACTTGCAAACGCAGTACCCGCCTTGGCAATTGTAACTTTTGCTTTTTTACTTTTTACAGTTGTGCCTGCAGCGGCCTCCATCTCTCTTGAGGGGAACCGCCTGTGGATACTGAAAGAAGCACCTGTGGCGCCGGCAACTGTCTTTTTCTCGAAAATTGCCTTGAACACACTATTGTGCCTTGCGGCAGCTTTACCGGTTGCACCTGTGCTTTACCTTTGCGGCTTAGTAAACCCGCTTAATGCTGCCCTTATATTTGCCGTACTTTTAACCCTATGCGGTTTCATTCCTGTTGTAGGGCTTTGCTCAAACCTTTTATTGCCGAAATTGGATGTAGTTAATGAAACTGCCGCAATAAAAAACTCCGGTTCGGTGTTGCTGGTAACTTTTGGCGGTATGCTTTTAACAATGGCATTCAGTGCGTTGTACGTTGCATTTTTTATTGCAAGGCCTTTTTATGTTTTTGCAATACTTCTTATAGTAATTTTTGTCGCTGCAACGGCTGCGCTAAGCGCGCTGCTTCGCACATGGGGTGTGCGCCGCTTCCTTAACATGTAAGCTGTTTACCACTAAAGCCGCCGGAATAAGTGTGGCGGCAACCTTTATTACATTAATAAATTAGCCCTTATAGCACGCTGTTACTGCTATAAGGGCTAATTGTTGTAATATTCGGTTTTAAAAAAGCGTATTGGTATATATTCCCTGCCGGTTAAATTGTAAAATAAAAAGCAGGGCACACCGTTTATTGCTGCCCTTATATTAACCCTTGTGCGCCATAGCCTAGCTTCACATTAGTTGCTCACCCTTGCCTTTGCGCGGGCAACGGCCCCGCCGGTGCGCTATAGCCTAACTTCACCTTAGTTGCACATTCTCGCTTTTACCCCTGTGGCGGTGCAAGAATTGTTGTAGTTAAATTGTAAAACAAAATGCAATATACGCCGTTTGGCGCCGTTGTAATATATTAGTTTTTTGCCTTTTGGCCTTGCTGCAAAAGCATATTCAGCAACCGCCTGCGCTGCCATTCCGTTGCAGCTGTATTTGTTTTGTGGTATATTTATTATAAAGTGGCGGCTTTTACCAGCGCTTTGCCGGTAGCCTGCAACCATATTTTTTGAACGGAGAACTTACTTTGAAAACAATATTTAATAAAAGGTTTATTAAAAACCTGGCAGTTAAAGGCTTTGCCTTGGCATTTGCCGTTGCTTTTTTTACAGGCTGTAACACCCCGGCAGGCAGTGGGGTAAATTATTTTTACACCCCTAGTGAGCCTGCCCTCGCTTACCCGCTAAACAATGTTTATTTGGGCAACCCCATTCGCTGGTTTACTAGTGAACATACAACCACAGCCTTTACAGCGGCTGATGGCGAAGATGTATATGCCTGCGGTGCAGGCACCGTGCTGGGCACCGGTGTTTACGAAACCTACACCGAAATAACCCCATCTAATGCGGGTGTAACTGCCGCAGACAGTGTGTATGCCAATATACCTTATGTTACAGTTGAGCACAACAACGGCTTTATTATTACCTACACTTTTTGCGCTGCGGTTGTTACCACAGGTGATACAGTAACAGCAGGGCAGGTTATTGGCCAGGTTATAGAGGCAACCGGCCACACCGCCCTTGTTGGTGAAGACGGCAGTGTTGTTGCCGGGCCTGGTGAATTTACAATATCTAACCTGGTTTTAGAGTGTACTTTAAATGCCGCCCCCACAGACCCGCTGGCACATTTTACCCGCCCCGCACCTGACGGCAATATTTTTTGGCCTTTAAATTTGCCGGCCCTGCCTGAAACCGCAACCCAAGCTGTAATTACCAACAACTACACAATGCAAATTTTTGCCCCCGCCGGCACACCCGTTTACCCGGTTGTTAGCGGCACAGTAACTGCAATTTATGAGGATGAAGAAAACGGCCTTACCATTGAAATAACCGGCCAGGCTCACACTGCCCGCAGTTTACGCAGCGTGTATTACGGCCTTAGTGAAGTTTTGGTTAAAGAGGGGGATGAAGTGCTTGGCGGTTACACGCCGGTGGCCCTTATTGCCGAAGCGAATGATGAAGCCGCCACATCGGGCCTCAGTTTTTTATTGTTCCAGTGCAATGATGGAGGCGATGATTTTGAGCTTAGCATTACCGATACTTTACCTGTAATAAAAACTGTTAAAGAATGGGTGTACACCGGTAAAATTACATATAATATTGAAGAGTAATAGCCCTAAAGCTGCCGCATTATAAGGTATACAGCATACAAACAGTGTGGGAAAACTGTAGCCCCCGGCAACTATTTTAAAGTTTTGTTAATTGAAATTTTAAGGCATTGCCCTGAGCACCGGCCGCACCATTTACGGCGCTGGCACACCCTTGTATCTGCGAAGGTTGGTTGTGTGAAACCCGCCACTAAAATTCCTATCGCGGTACCTGCACTTTAACCGCAACGTCAACTGCATTATTATGGTAAAAGGCGTTTTGGCAGCATCAACAGCAGTAGTTTATTTTAAACCGCCGCCAGGCGAATGGTTTTCATATAAAAAACACGCACCGCTTTTTGCGGTGCGTGTTTTTTATATACAATTAATCTTTAATAAGTTCAATAATAGCCATCTCTGCGTTGTCGCCTCTGCGAGGGCCAATTTGAATGATGCGGGTGTAACCGCCTTTTCTGTCTGAATACCGGGGGGCAATTTCGTCAAACAACTTCTTTGCCACACCCTCTTTGGTAACATAAGAAAAAACCTGGCGCTTTGCGTGCAATGTGTCTGTTTTTGCCAGTGTAATCATTTTTTCAGCAACGGCACGCACTTCTTTGGCACGGGTAACGGTGGTTTCAATCTTGCCGTTTTCAAAAAGGTAGGTAACCATGGCCCGCAGCATTGCTGTGCGGTGGGCGGTGGACCTGCCTAGTTTTCTGGTACCGGGCATCCTGTTCACTCCTTTACTAAGTGTTTGCGTATAACGCTAGTAAAGCGCTTTTCGGCGCTATTCGTCTTCCTTCACAAGTTTAAAACCAAGGCTATCCAGCTTGTGAATTACCTCTTCTAAACTTTTGCGGCCAAGGTTGCGCACCTTCATCATCTCTTCTTCCGATTTGGAAATTAAATCTTCAACGGTGTTAATGCCCGCGCGCTTCAAGCAGTTGAAAGAGCGAACTGATAAATCCAGCTCTTCAATGGTCATTTCCAGGGCCTTTTCCTTGCCCTTTTCGTCCTTTTCAACCATAATCTCGGTGTCCATGGCCTCTTGCGAAAGGTTTACGAACAAGTTGAGATGCTCGGTTAAAATGCGGGCGGCAAGGCTAACGGCCTCTTTCGCGCTCAAGGTGGCATCTGTCCACACTTCTAATGTAAGGCGGTCGTAGTCTGTAATTTGGCCTACGCGGGTGTTGTCTACGCCAAAATTAACCTTTAACACCGGTGTGTAAATGCTGTCCACCGGTATAAGCCCCAGCTCTAACTCTTCACGGCTGGCTTTGTTGCGCTCTGCCGGCACATAGCCGCGGCCTTTGTCAAAGGTTATCTCCATTGAAAGTTTTGCGTCTTTCTCCAGTGTGGCAATGTGCCACTCCGGGTCCAAAATTTCAATATCGCTGTCTCCGGTAATGGCACCGGCTTTAAGTTCGCCTTCGCCGCTCACTTCAATGCGGGTGGTTTTTGGCCCGTCTGAGTACAGCTTTGCGGTAATGCCTTTCAGGTTCAACACAATCTCGGTAACGTCTTCTTTAACACCGGGAATTGTTGAAAACTCGTGCAGTATACCGTCAATTTTAATTGCAGTAATGGCCACGCCGGGCAAGGAAGAAAGCAGAACACGGCGCAGGCTGTTGCCAAGCGTTGTGCCAAAGCCGCGCTCTAAAGGTTCCACTACAAACTTGCCGTAACGGCCGTCGCTGGAAAGCACTTGGGTGTCAATTTTCGGCCTTTCAATCTCTATCATTCAAAACCCTCCTATTGGAATTGCCTTATAATAATTCGCATTCCCTCAAACCTTGCTAGGTTTCGCCAGAGGTTACTTGGAATAGAGCTCAACTATTAAGTGCTCTTGAATATCAAAGTCAATCTCACTGCGCTCAGGTAAGCGGCCAATGGTGGCTTCGGTTCTGTCGGTAGACATTGTAAGCCACATGGGGGTGGGGCGTGCAGCGTTCTTTTCGATAGACTCTTTGATTTTACCCATTTCCTTTGAGCGCACTGCAATAACGTCGCCGGGTTTTACCAGGTATGATGCAATGTTTACAACCTTGCCGTTTACAGTGAAGTGGCGGTGCAGCACAAGCTGGCGTGCCTCTTTGCGTGACATGCCAAACCCTGCACGGTAAGCAATATTATCAAGTCTGCTTTCAAGGATCCGAAGCAGATTTTCACCGGCGATGCCGGACATACGCTCTGCCATTGTAAAATATTTTGCAAACTGGCTTTCAAGCACACCGTAATAACGGCGGGCTTTTTGTTTTTCACGCAGCTGCAAGCCGTATTCAGATGCTTTCTTGCGGCCCTGGCCGTGCTGGCCGGGTGCAAAATTGCGGCGGTTAATTGCGCACTTGTCTGAATAGCAGCGGTCGCCTTTAAGGAACAATTTCTGCCCTTCGCGGCGGCACTGGCGGCAAACTGCGCCTGTATATCTTGCCATATTGTAATTCCTCCTTAAATACGCCGTCTTTTTGGGGGGCGGCAACCGTTGTGTGGTACGGGGGTAACGTCCTTGATCATATTTACCTCCAAGCCAACTGCCTGCAGCGCACGAATGGCGGCTTCACGGCCTTGGCCGGGGCCTTTAACGTACACTTCCACAGAGCGCATACCGTGCTCCATGGCGCCTTTGGCTGCAGTCTCTGCTGCTACCTGGGCCGCATATGCGGTAGATTTGCGGGAGCCCTTGAAACCGAGGCCGCCTGCGCTTGCCCATGCAATGGCATTACCTTGCAGGTCGGTAATGGTGACAATGGTGTTGTTAAATGAACTTTGCACGTGTGCTGCGCCGCGCTCAATATTTTTGCGCTCACGGCGTTTGCCACGAACCTGTGTTTTAGCTGTTGTTTTAGCCATATTGTCAGCTTTCCTCCTCAGTTTATTTCTTCTTGTTGGCAACGGTACGTTTCGGGCCTTTGCGTGTGCGCGCATTGGTTTTTGAACGCTGGCCGCGAACGGGCAGCCCTTTGCGGTGGCGAACACCACGGTAGCAGCCAATCTCTACCAAGCGCTTGATGTTCATTGCAGTATCACGGCGAAGGTCGCCCTCTACTTCAAGGTTAGCATCAATATATTCGCGGATCTTGCGCTCGTCGTCATCTGTAAGGTCTTTGCAACGGGTGGCAGGGTCAATGCCGGTTGCATTTAAAATAGCCATGGCCTGGCTACGGCCAATGCCGAAAATATAGGTCAACCCAATTTCCACCCGCTTGTCGCGGGGAAGGTCAACGCCGGAAATACGAGCCATACTTTACCTCCTGCTTTAATTTGGCAGCACCTTAACCTTGGCGCTGTTTATGTTTTGGGTTTTCGCAAATTACCATAACACGGCCTTTGCGTTTAATTACTTTGCATTTTTCACAAATGGGTTTTACCGAAGGTTTAACTTTCATGGTAAAGTCCTCCTTTTGGTTAATTACTTCGAACGCCAGGTAATACGGCCTTTGGTTAAGTCATAGGGCGACATCTCTAAAGTAACCTTATCCCCCGGCAGAATGCGTATAAAATTCATGCGCAGCTTGCCAGATATATGGGCCAATAGTTGGTGGCCGTTGGCCAGCTCTACTTTGAACATTGCGTTTGGCATTGCGTCAATCACAGTGCCCTCCACTTCAATTACATCGTCTTTAGCCAATGGTTTTCTCCTCCTGTTCTGGCAAGCCCGGCGCCGTGGCAGCAAAACCTGAAAGGCGCAGTGCTTTATGAATTTTGTTGTTGGTGGCAAGCGCAGGCAGCGGCAGCACCTTACAAGTTGGGTTTATATGCTTTGGTTTTTTCAGCTTTGGTTTTTCAAGCCTGCGCTCTCTTCCGTTTGCCAGAAGCGGGCACCCTTGTTCAAAACCTACCACTGCAAAATAAAGGCCCTTATCTCGCCCTGCTTTTGCCATTACAACCTGCCCGGTTTCAAGTTCCATAATGCCACCTACATTGCCGTGAGAACAACCGGCCCGTCGCTTGTAATGGCAATGGTGTTCTCATAGTGCGCGCTCATTTTTCCGTCTTTGGTCACAATTGTCCAGCCGTCTTTCAGGGTTTTCACCGCCGCCGTACCTGCATTTACCATGGGCTCAATGGCTATGGTCATTCCCGGCGTTAAGCGCGGGCCTTTGCCGGCTGTACCAAAGTTTGGCACCTCCGGGTCCTCATGCAGTTTGCGGCCAATGCCGTGGCCTATAAAATCACGCACCACCGAAAACCCTTCACCCTCTACGTAGCTTTGTATGGCGTGGCCAATGTCCCCCACTCTGGCGCCCGGCTGTGCAGCCGCTATGCCAAGCTCCAGGGCTTTTTTTGTAACCGCCAAAAGCCGCAGGGTTTCACTGTCTACATTTCCCACTGTGAAGGTGTACGCATTGTCGCCGTGAAAGCCGCCTTTAAGCGCCCCTGTGTCAACACTCACTATATCGCCTTCTTGCAGTTTGTACGGGCCCGGTATGCCGTGTATAACCGTGCTGTTAACGCTTATGCAAGCACTTGCGGGAAAGCCGTAAAGGTTTAAAAAGTTTGGGGTTGCCCCCTGGCTGATAATTGCGCGGTGGATTTCTTTGTTCAATGCGGCGGTGGTAATACCCGGGCGTATAAGCTCCCCCGCCACCTTTAAAGCGTAGGCGGAAACCCGCCCGGCCTCACGCATTGCCAAAATATCCGCCGGTGTTTTTAGCGTAATCACTGTTCCACACCAAGAACTTTTAAAATTGCAGCTGTAGTCTCTTCAATGCTTTTGTCGCCGCCAACTGTGGCAAGCAGCCCTTTTTCTTCATAAAAAGTAATTAATGGGGCGGTTTGCCTGTGGTAAACGTCAAGGCGGTTTTGCACTGTGGCGGCTTCGTCATCCTTGCGGGTAACTACGGCGCCGCCGCAGGCGTCACAAACGCCGGCTGTTTTAGTGGGGTTGTTAACCGAGTGATATGACGCCCCACATTTTTCACATACGCAGCGGCCGGTTATACGGTTTAGAATAAGGCTGTCATCCACATGAATGTTCACCGCCTTATCTATTACTATACCCATCTGCTCAATGGTTTTTGCCTGTGCCAGTGTGCGGGGCACGCCGTCCAGTATGAAACCGTTTTTGCAGTCGTCCTGCGCCAGGCGTTCTTTTAATATACCTATAATAAGTTCATCCGGTACAAGGTCACCTTTGTCCATATAGCCTTTGGCTTCAAGGCCAAGCGTTGTGCCGTTTCTAACGGCTTCCCGCAAAATGTTTCCGGTGGAGATTGTCACAATACCTAAAGTATCGCATAAAATTTCCGCCTGTGTACCTTTGCCGGCGCCGGGGGCGCCAAGTAGAATAATATTCATACCGTTCTCCCTTTCACTTATTCAAGGAACCCTTTATGGTGCCTCATAAGCATATAAGACTCAAGTGCACGGCTGGTGTCCAGGGCAACGCCCACCAAAATGATAAGTGATGTACCTGCCAGCTGGAAGTTGAGCCCGGTAAGGTTGCCTATAACAATAGGTACAAGGGCAATTACACCGAGGAACACTGCGCCGATAATGGTAATTTTGTTTAGCGAACGCTGAATAAAATCTTGCGTGGGGCGCCCCGGGCGGATACCCGGTATGGTGCCGTTGTTTTTGCGCAGGTTGTTTGCAATATCAAGCGGGTTGTACTGAATTGATACATAGAAATAGTTGAAGGCAATAATCAGCACTGCGTAAACAATGGCGTAGCCCCAACGGTTGTAATCAAACACACCCAAAACTGTCGCCCAAAAGCCGTCGGTAATGTTCAAAAGGCTTTTTAAGGTGCCGGGAATGGAGATTAAAGAACCGGCGAAGATAACCGGCATAACGCCGCTCATGTTCACTTTAATGGGGATATGGCTTGACTGCCCGCCGTACATTTTGCGGCCCACAACCTTTTTGGCGTACTGAACCGGAATACGGCGCTCTGCGCTTGTCATTATAATGATAAACACAACTGAAAGCAGTGTGACCACCATAATAAGCGGCACGGCAAAATAGTAAATTGTGTAACCGCTGCCAGCAAGCTGCCATGCGCTTATTAAAGACAAAACGGCACTTGGCAAACGGCTTACAATGCCGGTGAAAATAAGCAGAGACATACCGCTGCCAATACCTTTGGCATCAATGCGCTCGCCAAGCCACATAATTAACATGGCACCCGCAGTGAAGCAAGATATTATTACAGCGGCGCTGAAAGCCTGCTGCCAGCCGGATGTGTAATGAACTGCGTTGTTGCGCACCAGCAGGTAGTAATACATGCCAGAGAGTGCAAGCGAGAAAAACAATGCGGCGTAACGCGTAATGCGCTGCAGCTTGCGCTGGCCGTCTGCACCTTCTTTTGCAAGGCGCTCAAGCGCGGGAATGGCAACCTGCAGAAGGTTGATGATAATTGATGCGTTAATGTACGGTGTAACAGACAGGGCAAACAGCGTTGCCCTACTGAAGGCACCACCGGTGAGCATGTCTAAATAACCAAGCAGGTTGCCAGAGGTTGAAACCATTTCTGTCAGGGCACCTGTAGTTAAAAAGGGCACCGGGGTAGCTACACCGATACGGAATACAATCAGTATCATAACAGTGTACATTATCTTTTTTCGCAGGTCTTCAATTTTCCATGCGTTTCTAAAAGTAGCAAACAATTAAATCACCTCGGCCTTCCCGCCGGCCTTTTCAATCTTCTCTTTGGCGGTGGCGGTAAATGCGGCAACGTTTACTGTAAGCTTTTTGCTAATTTCGCCGTTGCCTAAAATTTTAATGCCGTCCAGCGTTTTTTTCACAAGGCCCACTTTTACAAGGGCCGCTGTGTCAACTACTGCACCGTCTTCAAAACGTTGTTCCAGGTCGCTAATTTTCACTGTAGCATACTCTGTTGCAAAAATGTTGTTAAACCCGCGTTTCGGGGTTCTGCGTGAAATGTTTGTCTGGCCGCCTTCAAACCCGGGGCGTGTACGGCCTGAACGGGCTTTTTGGCCCTTGTGGCCATAGCCTGCGGTTTTACCGTTGCCGGTTGCATGGCCGCGGCCTTTGCGTTTGGCCGGTTTTGTTGCGCCCGCTGCGGGGCTCAATTCTTGTAGCTTCATAAGGGCACCTCCTTCGCTTAGGCGTTTATAACCTCAATGAGGAAAGAAACTTTTTTAATTTTACCAGCGGTGGCTGCGTTGTCAGGTTGTATGCTTACATCTCCAATTTTACGCAGGCCCAAGCTGTGCACGGTGGCAATTTGGTCGTCTTTGCGGCCGGAAAGGCCACGCACTAATTTAACACGCAAAATTTGTGTATCTTGTGCTGTTTTCTTAGCCATTGCAGTGGCCTCCTTAACCTAAAATTTCTTGCACGCTTTTGCCGCGCGCTTTCGCAACCTCTTCAACGTTGCGCAGGCTTTTCAAACCTTCAAAGGTTGCAGCCCCAACGTTGCAAGGGGTGTTAGAGCGAATGCATTTTGTGCGGATATCTTTGATGCCTGCTGTTTCAAGCACGGCGCGCACAGGGCCGCCGGCAATAACACCGGTACCTGGGGCGGCGGGCATAAGCAGCACTTTGCCGGCACCGAAAATACCTGTTGCCTCATGGGGGATGCTGGTGCCCTTAAGGGAAACTTTGTACATTTTCTTCTTTGCGTCTTCAATGCCTTTGCGTATTGCTTCAGGCACTTCTGAGGCTTTGCCAAGGCCGTAGCCTATGGTGCCGCTGCCGTCACCAACAACTACAAGTGCGGCGAATTTAAATATGCGACCACCCTTAACCGTTTTGGATACACGGTTAATGGCAACCACTTTTTCTTGCAGGTCTAAAGTAGATGCGTCAATTCTTTCCATTTGTATCCTCCTCTATTACAGGGTAAGGCCGCCCTCGCGGGCACCCTCTGCCAAAGCTTTAACACGGCCGTGGTACACAAAGCCGCCACGGTCATATGTCACGGTTGAAATACCTTTATCCAGGGCTTTTTTAGCTATTGCCTTGCCAACCTCGGCTGCGCCTGCTATGTTGCCGCCGTTTGCTGAAAAGCCTTTGTCTTTGCTGCTTGCAGCTGCCAGTGTAACACCGGCTACGTCATCAATAATTTGGGCGTAGATATGCTTAGCGGAGCGGAACACAGCAAGACGTGGGCGCTCTGCACTACCGCTGATCTTACCGCGAACGCGGCGATGGCGGCGCAGTCGAGCTTCGTTTTTATCGGGTTTGTTAACCATGCTTTTTTCCCTCCTCTATTATTTAGAGCCTTTGCCGGCTTTGCCCTCTTTGCGAATGATAACCTCACCCGCATAGCGGATACCCTTGCCTTTATAAGGCTCAGGCGGGCGCATTTCACGCACTTCAGCGGCAAACTGGCCCACGGCTTGCTTATCTACACCGTGGATGGCAATTTTTGTGGGTTCCGGCACATCAAAAGTAATGCCGTTCCCCTCTTTAAAGGTAACCGGGTGAGAGTAACCGATTGTTAAAACCAGCTCTGAGCCGTTTTTAGCTGCGCGGTAACCAACACCTTGAATTTCTAAGTTTTTAGTAAAGCCGTTTGTCACGCCCTCCACCATGTTGGAGATCAAAGTGCGCGACAGGCCATGCAAGCTGCGTGCTTCTTTCTCGTCGTTGGGGCGGGTCACCACTACTTCATTCCCCTCAATGGAAACCGCCATCATAGGGTGAATGGTGGAATTCAGGGTGCCCTTGGGGCCCTTCACGGTAACGTTGTTGCCGTCTAGTTCAACAGTTGTACCGGCAGGAATGACAACGGGTTTTCTTCCTATTCTCGACATGTCAAATCCCCTTTCTTACCATACAAAAGCAAGCACTTCGCCGCCAACATTGGCTGTGCGGGCTGCTTTATCTGTCATAACGCCTTTGCTTGTGGAAACAATGGCTACGCCAATGCCACGAAGCACTTTGGGCATATCTTCACAGCTTGTGTGAATACGCAGCCCGGGTTTAGATACACGGCGCAGCCCCTGAATTGCTGGGGTGGCGCCCTCGCCGTACTTCAATGTAATGTGAATGATGCCCTGTTTACCGTCTTCCTGCACTTGAAAACCTTTGATATACCCCTCGTCCAGCAAAATTTGGGTGATCGCCTTTTTCATGTTAGAAGCCGGAACATCCACAGTGGGATGTTTGGCAGAGCTGGCATTCCGTATACGGGTGAGCAGGTCGGCAATTGGGTCGGTAATGTTCATACCTTATACCTCCTTACAGTTTGTAAACTTACCAGCTGGCTTTGCGCACGCCGGGAATTTGGCCTTTGTAGGCCAATTCTCTGAAACAGATACGGCAAACGCCGTATTTGCGCAGGTAGGCGTGGGGCCGGCCACAAATTTTGCAGCGGTTATATTCCCGGGTGGAGAACTTTGCCGGGCGTTGCTGCTTGATTTTCATACTCAGTTTTGCCATTAAACTTCTCCTCCCTTAGTTTGCGAACGGAGCGCCCAGTGCTTTAAGCAGCTCTTTGGCCTCTTCGTCGGTTTTGGCGGTGGTTACGAACACAATGTCCATGCCACGCACTGCATCAATTTTATCGTAGTCGATCTCGGGGACAATAAGCTGTTCTTTAACACCGCAAGCGTAGTTGCCGCGGCCGTCAAATGAGTCCCCCGGGATGCCACGGAAGTCACGCACACGTGGCAGGGCCACGCTGAAAAACCTGTCTACAAACTCGTACATCTGCTCGCCGCGCAGCGTAACTTTTGCGCCTATGGGCATGCCTTCACGCAGTTTGAAGTTGGCAACGGACTTTTTCGCCCTGCAAATTATCGGCTTTTGGCCGGTAATTGTGCCAAGGTCTGCAATAACAGCGTCCATTATCTTCTGGTTTTCCTTCGCCTCACCACAGGCAACGTTTACAATAACTTTATCCAGGTGGGGTATTTGCATTACGCTTTTATAACCAAACTTGTTCATAAGGGCGGGGGCAACTTCTTTGGCGAATTTTTCTTTTAATCTTGCCATATTCTTTTACTCCTCCCTTACATTTCTGCGCCGCATTTTTTACAAATGCGAACTTTTTTACCGTTTTTGTCAGCGTGGCCAATGCGGGTTGCCTTGCCACACTTGGGGCACACGGGCATGGTTTTGCAGGCGTAAATTGCACTTTCTGCATCAACTATACCGCCTTGTTCGCCTTCCCGGCGGGGCTTAACATGTTTGTGCACCATGTTGCGCCCTTCAATAATGACTTTGCCTTCACTTGGGCTAACGGCCAAAACCTTGCCCTTGTTGCCGCGCTCACGGCCGCTGATAATAATTACAGTGTCGCCGGTCTTAACATGAATTTTGCTCATTAAAACCTCCTACAGCGATTCCGGAGCAAGGCTCAGGATTTTTAGGTAGCCTTTTTCGCGCAGTTCGCGGGCCACC
>JAVBRS010000152.1:0-5457 GCA_031547715.1 Oscillospiraceae bacterium | reverse complement strand
CTATGTTGCCCGTTATGGCTCTTCCACATACATCTCTGCTTCAGGTGTTGCAGCCGTATTCAGCTCTGTTTTTTCCTCTTCAACCAGTGTTTTCTCCTCCAGTAGTTCGGTCTCCTTCACATCTTTTTCCATCATCTCAACAAGCGCCTCAATGGCAGCGCTAACCTTCTCTTGCGTAGCGGCATCCTCTTTTGCGTAGTAAACCACACGCGGCTTAAATGCCACCACTTCCGGTTCAATATCCATTCCAATTTTAAACTCACCCTCTACAGGCTCTGTGCCGGTTTCAATTTCGGCCTCTGCACACACTGTTGCTTCACAGGTTTCCTCTTTACAGGCCATAACTTCCCCTGCACTATCTTCAATGCTGTTAGCAGCAGTTTGCAGTGGCGGCGCCAAATTTTCTGCCGTTATCTTTTCTTCATCTTCATCATTTGCTGCCTTTTGCTGCCACGTTTCCTCTTCAAGTTCAACAGGTTCAACTGTATTTTCAATGGGCTCATCAATGTCCGGTGGGGCCTGTGCAACCCACACCTTTGGTGCAGGTGTGCTGCCTTCTGTTCTTTTGTCGGGTTCGCCTTGCTCTTTGGGCTTGTTGCGTTTTGGGCCAAAAAGGGCGCTGAATATACCTGCCATTTTTCCACTCTCCTATGTACATTCTGTGGGCGCACGGCCCTGTTGTATATTTTATTCACATTGTCAATAAAAAGTGCCAAAGCAAAAAAATAAAAGCTGCTTTCAAAGCAGCTTTTATTAAAAATTGAATTTTCATTTTTTTAGGTTTACCGATTTTGTTGCCTTAGCTTCTTGTTTTTTCGCTCGCCCCGGCGCACCTTATTTGCGCAGGCCCCCATTTTTGTTACAGCAACTTCTTTTCAAGCACAATAACATCGTGTAAACAAGGGCCGGTTTGCAACGCCCCCACACGCACTTTGGCAAAGCCAAACCGTTGCCAAAAGCGCATGGCGCCTTCATTGCCCGCTAAAACCCCCAACTGCACCACTTCAAAACCGGCAGCCTGTGCGGCTGCAAATATGCCGCTTGCAATTTTTGTGCCAAACCCGGCGTTTTGCATTTCTCCGTGCACTAATACTAAACCAACCCAGCAGCACTCTTCATCGGGGTAGCCCAGCAGCAAATCTATCACCGCTGCCGGCCTGCCACTCACCTTTTCAATTAACGCAAAAAACAGCTTTTGCTCACTTTTGTACCCGGGGGGCAGCTGCACGGCATCATCAAAACAGTTTTGCAATGTGGGCGGCCCATTTTGCAAAAGGGTAAAATACGGCTTGTTTACAGCGTAAAGCGGCATTAAAACACTGCAATTTTCTTTTGCAATTTCCAAAATATCAAAACACAAAAAAGCGCTGCCAAAGGCAGCAAACAGGCCTTTTCTTGTTTCAATAACCCCCATACCGGTTTCCTTCCTTTATAAAATGCCGGCACTGCTGCTTTTAATGCGGCATTTTTTGTGCCCTGCAAAAACAATAAATATTTCTATGCATAATATCGTCTCTTGCATTAGCCCATTCGCCTAAACATATCACATGAATAGTCCGGATGAGAAAAATATTTAAAATGAATTCAGATTGTTTTCATATATTCCCCAAATATTTGAGCCACACTTTGAGCCACACCCCTAGAAACTATTGCAGCCGTTATAATCTGAGAACAAAAAAGCCTTCAGCTACATGCTGAGGGCTTTTTTGTTCTCTTCCGAACCGCAAGGCCAAAAAATTTCAGACTTGACCCTATTATGGTTGGGCTGGCTGGATTCGAACCAGCGGAATGCGGGAGTCAAAGTCCCGTGCCTTACCTCTTGGCGACAGCCCAATATTTAAACTGCGCAGTGCGCAGTTTTTCAAAAAATGAAGCGAACTCAGGACAGCAGCTTGAATTCGCTTTTGGGGTGAGTAATGGGGCTTGAACCCACGGCCTCCAGAGTCACAAGTTTGCGTCAGGCACCGTATAATGCGGGTTTGCGGGCTATGAGCCACATGGGTGCCACGGTTTTTACTGCTCAAGCAAGCACAATTATATAGGTTTTTAACCTGCTTTGTCAAGCATGATGGCGGTTTATTTTTTCCGCTGCGTCCTGTATAGCTTGTTCTGTTGTATGTGTATATATTTTAGCTGTAATGGAAATATCTGAATGCCCCATAAGGTACTTTGCAATGTTGATTGGCACACCGGCATCCTGCAAATCGGTACAATAGGTGTGGCGCAGGCAATAGGGTGCCAGGTCAGCCGCAACAACGCTTACAGTAATTTGGTTGCGGTAAAGCTTTGCGCCCATGCTTATGTCAAGCTCTCTTTTAAAACTTAACCACAGCCGCCGCATGCTTGCCTTTGTGTGGTAGTTACCGGTAACAGGTTGCTTGAATACAGGTGTAAATGGATCAGCCTTATCTTTAGCTAAGCATGTTAATAAAACCTCTGGTATAGGCACATCTCTTTCGCCTGCTGCACTTTTAGGTGCACCTATTACATTCGTGCCTGCTTTCATTGCGCCACGCACATATATAAGCTTCTTTTCAAAGTCTATATGCCTCCATTCAAGCGCTCTTGTCTCGCCCGGCCGTAAACCACAATACAAAAGCATTCTTACCCAAAGGCCTGCACGGTGCGTTTCACACAGCTCTAATATCTTTGCCCGCTCGTATTCTGTTATACTACGGTGCGTGCCCTCTTTTGCGGCCGGCAGTGTTAAATTTTCAGCGGGGTTGCGCATAATAAGCTGCGAAACGTATGCACGCTTGAACATAGCTGCCATTGTCATGCGTAGCTTTGAAAGGTCGGACTTGCTCTTCCCTGCCCTGCTGTTCAAAATTTTCTGCAGGTGCACATCCTTTACATCTTTAAGCCTTGTTGTACCAATAGCTGGTATGATAATGTTGTTTACATGCATGGCATAATTTTTATATGAGCCCTCGCCAACGCTGGGCCTCTTGTATGTTTCCAGCCATTCATCAGCCCAGGAGGCAACTGTCATATTGCCGGAAATTCCAACCTCGCCCCGGCGCAGCTGTGCTTTTAGCTCGGCAATTTTCTCATAAAGTTCTTCAGGTGTTTTGCCCTTACGCTCGTAGCGTTTGCCTTCCCACATAAATGTTTTGCGTAAATATTTTTCCATAATAACACCCCCTTCAAGGTGCACTTCACAAGGCCTGCTTTAGAATGGTACAATACCCTCTAGGTGGCATTGTTCTTATTTGGCAAACCGCCTCTATTCACCCCCCGCTTTCCTGCTTCAACAGGAGGGCGGGGCTTTTCATCTTTCTTGACTTTTGCGAATTATCTTGCGTAATTCAGACCATTGGTCTTCTGGGCTTTGTGTAACTTTGCAATGGGCAAAAGCCTCTTCGCTTTCGATATCGATTCCCATCTCTTTTGCTGTTCCAACGAGCTTTTGATAATTGACTGTATTTGCATTTTTCATCCTTCGGAAACCCGCATATGATTTAGGTGATATATCAGGTAAGCACGATATTAACTGCTCATATATCTTGAAATCACGCTCTTGCTCAGCAAATTGCCTTTGTTGCTTATCCCACAACGCTTTTTCTTCCATGGAGCGACTATCTGCAAATGGCCTGTTTGAAAATTTTATTTCTTTTCTTACTTCTGCTCTAGTGTGTAAGCTTTCCACCCAAGGTGTAGCCACATGTTTGCAACCCTCATGTATTTTCCCGTACCCCCAATATGAATCAGGTAGTCTAGGGAATCGCTTGTCTTTTCCTGAAATTGAAAAAACTCTTCCTTGGTAAAGTGCACATACCGCACATGTCGGGTAGTGCTCTGAAAATTTAACTAAATCATAACCGGCAGCAGATAGCCCAAACATATATTTCCTGTTTTTTTCACCAGCAAGCAATCTTTCTCTGTGTAAATCAAACAATGCTGCATCTGCGCCACCTCGTTGCTTAAATGCAGCCGCAAAGGTGTTGTATTGTTGCTTGTCTATTTCGCTGGTGCAGTGCATTTTCAGTTTAATGAGCTCCTTGTCCGCTTCATTGTATCTATTAGCCTCTTCAAGAAACCTAACAAGCCGCAGGTAATCGCTAATGCCCCAAGTAATATTTGAATATGGCATTAGTTCATTAGATTTTTTCAAACAAGCAATTGCTAAATCCATATTTTTATTGCGCTTGTGTTCTGTTGCTTTTCTTTGCAATATGTATTCAAGCTGAGTGGTCACATTTGGAAATGCCTCAGCACTACTCTGCTTTACTCTAACCACTGGGATTCGTTCGATTCCCGCCAAGGAGTCCATGTCATATTGACTTTTTATTTCATCAATTATTCTTCGATTTTCCGCCTGGTGGTCATAGTGCGACTCTTCCTCTCTACTACTAAACATTTCAACTATGTTTTTAAAAATTCCCATAACATGACCCCCTTTGAAATAGGCCTTAAGCTCATATGTTGCCCACTTGCATCATTCATTTCGAAACTACAATGTTAGGAAGCTCTTCACTATCTGCCATTCTGCCCATTGCTACAATCCTTACACGGCAGGTAGCCTAGCCTTGTTGCCTCAAAGGTTGCAAGCGTATGAAGCTCACAACGTGCAATATGGTAACAAGCAGCATTAGTGTGGTACCTGGTACCTGCTACGGTTACATATACCGCCCGGCATTGGTTATGTATATATAGGCCGCCGGCCGTGAACGTACAAAGAAGTACAATGGCACTAAATAGAATTTTCACTTTTTTGCGCTTAAGTATTTTCTGCCTAATGTAACTTTTATTCTTGGTTTTATAAACCTGCGCCGGTTGGTTGCTTTTTTGTTCGGCTAGTGCAGCAACTGCCAACGCAGCCGGCCGGCCAGTAAGGCCGGTTAATGCTTGTACTTCTGCAGTGTTTTTTACTCCACAACTGCGCAGTAGCTTTGCGGGTGCTATAACTGTAATCGCCCAGTAGTCCGCGGCATCTTCTTCCCTATCGCTGCCGTCTGTGTGGTCAAGTATCAGGTGGGCCAGCTCATGGCATACTGCAAACAGCGTATCGGCTCTTTTGTGCCGGCCGTCGTAAAATATAATATTAATGTCGCCCATACGCCACAAGAACGCTACCTTCCGGGCGTATGACTGTATTTTGTTTTCTTTAATTATAGCTTTGCCTTGCTGGTATGAAAGAATTTGTGTGTTGTAGTTTTTACAGGCGGGTTGCAGGTCATCCAGGCAGCTCACCCGTGGCAGGTTGTATTTAAGTAAAAAATCATACGGCGTCATAATATCAGCCCCCTTTACAAAAGGGTACTATATATAAAGCACCGTTTACACAGGTAAAAAAAGGTTATTTTTCTTTATTTATATCTCCAAGCAGTATTTTTGTTGCCTCATACTGCTCTTTAGATATCTCACGCACCTCAGCCTTACCGCCGTCAAAGCCTAATATTATGGCTGTGTGGCCGCTCTTCGCCTCTTCAATCATTCGTAACAACTTGTCATCTA
>JAVBRS010000047.1:0-10500 GCA_031547715.1 Oscillospiraceae bacterium | reverse complement strand
CAGCCGGAGCGTGAGGCGCAGCTGCTGGCAAAGGTAGCAGCGCTGGCTGAAGAAAAAGAGGCGGTTTTAGCCGTTTATGCCGCAATTTTACAAGAGAGCCGCCGGTTACAGGAGTAAACAACTTTACCGCAGGGCTGCTTTTATTTTAAAAAACCCATATGCAATTGACCTGCACCCCAATGTCAGGTGCAGTTTATCATACTGCCTACCTTTTGGGTGTAGTTTAAACAGGCGGCAGGGGGTTTATTTTACCGTTTAATGCAAAACCGGTGGCCGCAAAAAGCCGCTACACAGCTAAACAGTAAAATCCTCAGACTTGAAGTTTGTGTAGTAGCGCCCACTTAATGCGGTAAACTTCAAAACACAATAATCCGGGTCTGTAACACCTTCGGGGTAATACAAAGTATCTCCTGTTTGCCAAATCATCTCTTTGCTGCCCGCGTCGGTTAAAACTTCCATGGTTCCTTTTAACATAACCCCGCGGAAAAACCTTTTGTCATAAAAATACACGCTGGCCTTTGGGTTTTGGCGGTACAACGACACCTTTAAAGAGGATGTATTGGTTGAAAAATAAAAGGTTTTAATTCCATCTCGTGCCCTTGGGGCCAACATGGCTTTGTAGCGGGAAAGCCTTCACTGTCAACCGCGCTAATAAATGCGGTTTTTTGGTTATCTATTAAATTGCCCAGCGTTTTTTCCTTGTCTCTTATTTTAAACACCCCTTTTTAACAGCACTTTATAAACAGCAGTATTTTTGAATAAACAAAATACTGCACTGCAAAAGTAAGCATACCGCCATTTTACGGCGGGTTATTTAAATAAAAAGCGGCTTTTAAAGCTGCCTTTTTTGTGTTTTGTAAAAGCCTTTATATGCTAAAAATCTTCGTCGTTTAAAAGGGCTTCTTTCACCTCTAAAATGCTGGGGGCCGCCATTGAAAGGCTTGTTATACCCATTTTTACATATGCCTTTGCAAGCTTGCTCTCGCTCGCAGCCTCACCACAAACGGATATTGGGCGCCCTGCTTTTTGCCCCGCTGCCACCGCCATGCCAACAAGCGCCATAACCGCCGGGTTTGCAGGGTTGTAGTGCCCCACCACAGCAGGGTTTACCCTGTCTGCCGCAAGGGTGTACTGGGTTAGGTCATTTGTGCCAAGGCTAAAAAATGCAGCTTCCTCTGCAAGTTCTTCTGCCAAAAGGGCGGCGGCCGGGGTTTCTATCATTGTGCCAAAGGGCACATCTTCACAAAATTGCACGCCTTCAAGGGCAAGTTGTTTTTTAGCTTTTTCAACAATTTCCATGGCTGCCAAAAACTCGCCTTTGCCGCACACCATAGGAAACATAACTTTAACCGCACCGTGCAACCCCGCCCGCAAAAGGGCCTTTAGGTGCGGCAAAAAAAGCTCTTCTTTGGCAAGGGCAAGGCGCAGCCCCCGCAAACCCAAAGCAGGGTTTTCCTCTTCAGCCTGCGATATACCGGATATTCTTTTATCTGCACCTATATCAAATGTGCGTATTGTTACCGGGCGGCCCGCCGCCGCTAAAAGGCAGCTTTTATAAAATTCATACTGTTCTTCTTCGCTTGGCAGGTTTTTTTGCATGTATAAAAATTCACTGCGCAAAAGGCCCACGCCCTCCGCCCCTGCTGCAACTGCCGCCGCAACTTCACCTGCGTTTGAACAGTTGGCAAGCAGCTGAACATGTACACCGCTTTTTGTTATACAGGGCATTTCCATTAACTTTTCCCTGCTCAAAGAGCGGCGTTTTGCCAAATTTATGCGGTGCAAAAACCGGGTTTTGGTCGCCTCATCCGGGGCAAAAAACACCTCCCCCGTGGCGCCGTCCAACGCACATAGGGTGTCGTCTTTCACAAAACTTAAATCCCCCGCCATAATTACAGCGGGTATGCCCATGCTGCGGGCTAAAATTGTGGCATGGCCGGTTGGCGCGCCAAGGCTGGTTACAAAGCCTAAAATATAGTCCCGTTTTGCCGCAAGCAGGTCGCTGGGCAAAATATCTTCCGCCACAACTACAGCGGGCCCGTGCAGGGTAAAACGTGTGCGCGGGCGCCCGTCTAAAATATCTACAAGGCGGGTGCAAACATCCTGCACGTCTGCAGCGCGCTGGCTAATGTACCCGTCCTGCAGGGCAAGCAGGCGGGCGGCAAATTCCGCCCCGGCCTTTTCCACCGCGGCGGCGGCGCTTTGCCCTGCACCTATATACCCGGCTATTGCGCGGTTAAGGCCGCCGTCATCAACCATTGTCTGCTGAAAAAGGAATATATCGGCCTCTGCTTCAGGGGCCGCCGCCATAAGCTGGCCAAGTTCATCTTTTGCAAGAATGCGGGCGGCTTCAAACAGCGCTTGCTCCTGCGGGGCGGCCTGTACCGGCCGGCTGCGCAGCGGCTGTCGCTTTGGCACAACCCGCACCTGCCCAAGGCAAAGGCCGGGGGCGGCGCCAACACCGGTTCTTTTTTCCATTTGTGCCCCCTTGTTTTTATTTTCTTATGTTCACCTGTTTTAATTGTACCCTTTTTTTACAAAAGAAAAAAGTGGTTGCAGTGTACAAAAAACATTTTATTTTGCCGCTGCTGTTTGCGGTTTTAAACTGTGTGCACATTGCCACAGCAACGGCAGGGCCTTTTTGCACCGCTTGCTACTGTGTGCACTGCAGGCACAGTGGGTTTTGTGGTGCTTTGTTAAACAGCAATTTTGCTTTTAAGCAGTACGCTTTTTCTTGTTGTATGCCCGCTATTAGTGGTATACTGTTAACATTAATCCTTTTGGCGGTATTTATGGACCGGTATAAAAAACTGTTATCCAATACCTTTCTTTTTGCCATAAGCACCTTTAGTTCAAAGGCGCTTGTGTTTTTGCTTATGCCTTTATACACCAGTATGCTCACCCAGGCACAGTACGGCACAGTAGATTTAATTGTGCAGGCGGCAAACCTTCTGGTGCCGCTTGTATCTCTTGGCATAATGAATGCCGTTGTGCGTTTTGGGCTGGACAAAGGCTATTCCCCGAAAGGGGTTTTCACTGCAGGGGTGCTGGCCATTGGCCTCGGTTATGTTTTGTTTGTTTTTCTCTACCCTGTTTTTTCAAATGTTGGTTGGTTTGGCTTTTTAAGCGGCAACCTTTTGCTTTTGTACCTTTATGTTTTAACCGCCTGCGCACGCAGCCTTTGCAGCCAGTTTGTGCGCGCCCGCAACTACACCCGCCTTTATGCCGCAGACGGTATCCTCTCCACCGTATTCACCATTTTGTTCAACCTTTTGTTCCTTGTGCAAATGCACCTTGGGGTGGCAGGTTACCTTTTGGCCATAATTGCAGCAGACATTGCCTCAACCGTTTTTCTTTTTATTGTGGCGGGGCTGGGCAGGTTTTTCAGCCTAAAGGCATTGCAAAGGCCTTTATTTTATGAAATGCTGCGTTACAGCCTGCCTTTAATGCCCACCGCCATTTTTTGGTGGGTTACAAACGTAAGCGACCGTTTTATGGTTACCGCCATGGTAAGCAGCGCAGCAAACGGGCTTTACGCCGTGTCTTACAAAATACCAACCATTGTAACCTTGCTCTCCACCATTTTCACTGAGGCCTGGCAGCTTTCCGCTGTTGGCGAGCAAGGTAGCCGCACGCTGGACAGGTTTTTTACCAATATTTTTCTTGCGCTGCAAGGGGTTGTTTTTTGTGCCGGGGCAGCGCTTATTTTAACTGCAAAAATAACCACCCACCTTTTGGTTAACCCCGCTTTTTTTGCAGCCTGGCAGTACACGCCGGTGCTTATTATCGCAACTGTTTTTTCCTGTTTTTCAAACTTCCTTGCCAGCGTTTACATGGTGCGCAAAAAAAGTGCACAAAACCTTTTTACCATGTTTTTGGGCGCCGCTGCCAACATTGCACTTAACTTTTTTTTAATACCCAAACTGGGTGTGCAGGGTGCGGCAATTGCAACTGCATTAAGCTACTTTTTGGTGTTTACCGTGCGGGCTTTTACCACACGGCGCTACATTAAAATACGCTATGCCCCGGGGAAACTTTTGCTTAATACCGCCCTTCTTTGCGCCCAAAGCGCTTTAATGCTTTTTAACGTTAAAAACTATGCTTTTTGGGCCGGCCTTGCCTTTGCCGGTGTGCTTGCTTTAAACGCCGGGCCCATTTTACACAGCTTAAAAAAACTGCTTGAAGCTCGCAGAACCAGCCGTGCATAACGCTGGCACAGGTTGTAACCCAACATGGCAACCGGCATTAACGCAAGGCTTTAACGCAGGGCGTTTAAAAATAAAGCAACCGCCTTTAGGGCTTAAATACTGCCAATTCCACCACGGCAAAAAGCACGCCTGCACCAATATAGCTGCAATAGCCTCCTGTTAACCTTTTGCGGCTTGTTTTACATTGGAAGTGCGGGCACTTTTAGTGGCTGTTTACCCACTTTACTTTTTTGCGCACAGGCTATTACATTAACATACAGGAGGAAAAGAAATGCCAGCTTATTTTGACCTGCACTGCGACACCCTTTTGCACACCCTTGAAGGCCACGGCTTAGTTGAAAACAATTTGTGTATAAGCGTTAAACGGGGGCTTGTAAACAGCCCTTGGGTGCAAGCATTTGCCGCCTTTATACATGATAACCACGACAATGTGCCAGACGAAGGCTACGAGAAATTTTTAAAAATGGCCGCCATTTACAAAGAAACTTTGGCGGCAAACCCCGGCCTTTTGGTTGAGTATAACCCCTTTGAAGTTGACCCCACCCGCTGTAATGCCATGCTTACCGTTGAGGGGGGTGCCGCAATTGGCGGCCGCCCGGAGCGCATTGAAGAGCTGGCAAAAATGGGCGTGCGTATCTTCTCTTTAGTGTGGAGCGAAGAAAACCTTTTGGCAGGCGGGGTGAACAGTGAAAGCGGCCTTAAACCTGCCGGCGTTGAAACAGTGAAAGAGCTTGAGCGCTGCGGTGTTGTGCTGGATGTTTCTCATATTAATGTGAAGGGTTTTTGGGAGCTTTGCAACATAGCCACAAAGCCTTTCATCGCCACCCATTCAAATTCAATAAGTATTTGTAAAAATATACGCAACCTTGCAGATGACCAAGTTAAAGAAATTGTGCGAAGGGGCGGTATTGTTGGCCTTAACTACCACCAGCCCTTTATGCACGACAGAGAGGCCACCGACGGCGGCTACGCTGACATGGCCCGCCACATTGAAAAGATGCTTGCCCTTGGCGCAGAAAATGCCCTTACCCTCGGCAGTGATTTTGACGGTGCCCTGTACCCTGAAAATATGGACAAGATTGAAAAAATGCCGGCCTTTATACACTTTATTGAAAAAGAGTACGGCGCAGCTTTTGCCGCAAAAATTAGTTTTGAAAACGCGAACAACTTTTTTAAAAAAACTATGGCAAAATAATTAATGCTTTGAACTGCATACCGTGTTGTGGGTTGTTTTTAAGCGTTTTACGCCTTGTGTTTCGCTTTTTGGCTATTAGCAGGCCGCCAACTTTTGCGTTTTTATAGCGTTGCCTTAACACTGTGGCAACCGTTGCCCCTTTGTTTTTCGCAAAATTATACCCGCTAAAGGTGCCGCTTCCCCTTTGTGGCAGCAGCTGCCGCTTTGTTCAGGCGCAAACACCTGCCTTTGCCGGCGCATTTTTAAAATTACGGTATGCTCTATATGCTGCGTTTTCCCATATCTCCTTTCCACATTGGTAATGCGCTTTGCAGCAAGCAGCAGGTGCGGCATTGCGCCCGGCTTTATTTTATAAAAACTGTACTGCGGCATTTTGCCGCCGGAAGCATTTGTGAAGTTTTACATATTGAACAGCTTTATAAATACAACAATAAAAGCGGGGCTGCACGGCCCCGCTTTTACTTTTTTGCTTTTGTTTTGCTTACATTGCTTTTCAACTGTTTTAGCGCCATATTACTTATAAAACCACCCGGTATATACGTGTAACATATTGTTTTTATTTGCCAAAGCCGCTTAACAATACGGCCGCACCCCCGGCTGTTTACAACATGTTTTGCAACACTTACAGCACAAAATTTGCCCGGCCTGTAAAAGCTTATTTTATTAGCCCGCAGTTTACCTTCGGCTAAATATGCGCTTTGCTGGGGTTAACTTTGCCTTTACATTTCGCCGCCGCCTGTTTGTGCAAAAACAGCAGCCTTTGCACACCGGCCTTGCCCCTGCGCCCGGCCGGGGCGCAGCCCCCGGTGCAAAGCACCGAAGCACCGCAAAGCGGTGCTGGCCGGGCGGGCGACTTACCCCGCTTTATATTATAAAACCTGCAAAGTTACAAAAGCGCCAACACATCTTCCACCGCCGGCATATCTGCAATATTTTTGGCGTAGCGGCTGTAAAGCACCTTGCCGTTATTATCTGTAATAAACAGGGCGGGCAACTGCTGCTCGTCGCCTTCATATTTGCCATGGGCAAAACCAAGGGCGGTAATGGCTTCACGTTTTTTCACATAGGCCGCTTTCTCTTCACCGCTTTGCGGCATAAGCTCTTCTTTAGTTTTTGTGGCTTCAATGTTCAGGGTCTTGTAAATTTCCTGTTTTGTATCGCAGATAATATCAAAGGGCAGCGGGTTTTCTCTAAACTCTTCACGCACAATCTCTGCTTCACCTTGCATAACCACAACAACCTGGGCGTTTTCCGCTTTAAACTTATCATAATTTTCTGCCAGCAGGTGTACGTCATACCGGCAGCTGGTACAGCCTATGTAACGCAGCACCCAAAAAACCGTTTTTTCTGCCCCCTTTACCAATGCCGCCGTAGTTTTGCCGTCTTCGTATGCTGTGTTAAAGGTAAAATCCGGCATGGTATCGCCTATTTTTAGTTTTGCCATTTTCTTTTCTCCTTTTCTTTTACGTTAAGCGGTAGGTTACCGCCCTAACATGTTTAAAAGTTTTGCCTTTGGCGCAAACCCCACATTATGCCCGGCCACCTGCCCTTCTCTAAACACAACAACCGTGGGCACACTCATAATTCCAAGGGCCTGAGCTATCTCCGGTTGCTGGTCAATGTCCACCTTGCAAATTAGCGCATCGCCCGCAAGCTCCTGCGCCAGTTCTTCCACAATGGGGCTTAACATTTTACACGGCCCGCACCAGGTTGCTGAAAAGTCTACAAGCACCGGCTCCTTGGTGGTTAAAACAACCTCTTCAAAATTTTCTTTTGTCAGTTCAAATGCCATTTTTATACCGCCTTTCTATATTATTTAGTGTCGGTATTAACAGCATACAGCGCATTGTTTTATTGTTCTGTAACTTTTGTTACACATGGAATTTTTATTTTCAACGCAATTAAATTATAAATACGGTATTGAATAAACTTTTTGCCATACCTTTCTTTCTACCTCACCTGTTTTTACAAAGGTGCACCGCAGTTTTCACCTTCGCTTTTGCCGCGCACAAACACCCGGGCTTTTTCTTTTATATTGGGTGGTATTCAGCCCATAGTTTTTTGCCTGTTTGTTTTTTCACTTTCCATCTCTCTCAGGTGTGCAACCAGGGCCGTGCCCGCAACCGCACCGTCTGCCACCGCCTTTGCCACCTGCAAAAGGCCGCCGGTGCAGTCTCCTGCAGCATATATACCAGGGAAGTTTGTTGCCATGTTTGCCCCAGCCACAATATAGCGTCCGTCTGTTTCAATGCCAATTTTTTTTGCCAAATCTGTGGCGCTGGCGGTGCCAAGGGCTACAAAACCCCGGCCAGCGGCAGTGTTTCACCACCGGTAAACTCCACAGCGGCAAGGGCGCTGGTGCCCGTTAGTTTTTCAACTTTATTTGCATTTACCAAAAGGCCGCTTGGCAATGCTGCAGGCGCAGGTGCGCCGTTTGTTAAAAGGGTAACGCTTTTTGCAAGCGGCAATAACTCCAGTGCTTCGTGCAGTGCGTAATCTCCTGCGCCAAGCACACCTACATCCTTTCCGCGGTAAAAAAAGCCATCGCACACGGCACAGTAACTAACGCCACGCCCCTCAAGCATTTTTAAGCCGGGTATGGGGGGCGCAACCCTTGCCGCCCCTGTTGCCAAAAGCACACTGCTGCCACGGTAGGTGCCTTTTTTACCGGTGGCAATAAAAGTATCCTCTTCAACGCTAAGTGCCAAAATCTCATCCTCTTCAAAGGTTGCGCCCAGTGCTTTTGCCCCTGCAATACCGTTATTGTGCAGCTCTTCGCCGGTTATGGCGCCCGGCAAACCGTAATAGTTTTCAATTTTTTCAGCTTTGGCAAGGCTGCCAACACCACTTCCCACCAAAAGTGTTTTGCGGTTTGCACGTTGCAGGTAAAGCGCAGCGGAAACCCCTGCAGGCCCTTGGCCTATAACTATAACATCGTATATCATTTTATCTCCTTTGCTGTTTTTACATCCTTTATTTTAGTTTGCCTTAATTTGCAAACCATACTTTTCTTTATTATAAGTAAAAATTGCCCCGCCCGCCGTGATTAAAGTCACACTTTGCCAAAATTTATATTTAATTATCCAGCTGTGCTGTTTAATTGCATTTAATTGTTTTTTGCAGGCCTTGTTTCAAATATACTACAAAATAACTTAAAGGCAAAATAAAAACTACGCTATTAAAAGCGCAGCTTTTATTTTGCCTGTTAATGCAATGGCACTATAGCCCCGGCACAAGCATGGCAAGGGCATTTTTGTTTAATATTGTTACCCCGCCCCTGAAAATTTTTAATATCCCCTCTTCTGAAAGGGTTTTTAACAGGCGTGAAACTACCTCTCTCGCGGTGCCCAGGTGGCGGGCAAGCGCCTCTTGGGTAAGGTGCAATGTGCTGCTTTCTTCAAAAGAGGCTTGCTCTAACAACAATAGTGCCAACCGTTGTTCCAGCGTTAAAAAAACCGTGTGTTCTATTGCCTGCATAGTGTGCGCAAAGGTGCTGCCCAACACTTCACTTGTATAGTTTTCAACCGCTTTGTTTTCCGCCCTCAGTTTGTTGTACACTTTCGGCGGTATTATAAACAGGTGGCTGTCCTCCTCTGCGCTCAGGTGTACTGGCAGCGCCACATTTTTTAAAATGCAAGATGCCGCCAGCATTGAAAGGCTGCTGTGCCCAATAAAATAAAGTGTAATTTCACGCCCGTCAGGTGAAAGCATGTAGGCCCGCAAACGGCCGCTTTGCAAAAGTACTACACCCAAACATTCTGCCTCGCCACTGTGCACAATGCTGCCGGCAGGGGCAAATACCGGCCGCACATTGCCCAACAGGTACTCTTGCTGGCTTTTGTTAAGGCCTTCCTCAAAAAAGCCCAGTGTGCCTTTTAAAAACGCCACTTGCTGTGCCGTTAACGCCATGTTAAACACCACCTTTTGTCATGGTTGGCAGCGGGTTTATTAAGGGTTATAAGCGCTTTAAGGGGCACCTGCGCCACCCGCCTATTTCTGTGTTACCATGTTCACTGTATGCGTATTTTTTGCATTGCACTTTTACTGCCACATTAAAGTAACTGCTACTTTTTAAATTATATGCCGGCCCCGGCCCCGCTTAGGCCGCAAACCGCTTCAAAGCAGCGGCCATTGGCATGCTGCCCGCAAAAATATACCCGCCCGGCTTCTTCTTTTACAAAAACCTCAATTTCTTCATTTAAAAGCGCTTCGCTTTTAAAGTGTATATCCACCGTTTCTATAAAGCGGCCCTGCAGGTGTGGCGGCATATAATCTAATAAAAAAGCGGCATAGCTGCAGTTGTTCAAATGGCCGTTGCAGTCTATATCTGTGTACATCACCTTGCGCACGCCGGCCTTCTCCATACCCTGTGGCAGTGCAATGCGCAAAAAGCGCTCGTTGCCAAGGGCAAGCTCCGGCGCCTCCACCAAGGGTGTTGAAGGGAAGTCCTTCGGCCGCAGAAGACGGCGGGTGGTGGGGTTAACCAAAACCCATGCACCGGTGGTGGTAAACACAGGTACCGGCTTTATGGCACCCGCTGCCGGTTTTTCAGGGTAAAAAGCGCAGTCTCTCAGGTGTAAAAGCCCGTGTGTGCTGCGCGGGTATGTCTCGGCGTAAAAGGTTTCCCTCAGCCGCAGTGCCCGGTTAAACGTTAAGCTTATTTTAGATAAAAGGTAAACGCTGTTCATCTCCATTAATTTGTCAAAACCAAAGCCAAGCAGTGCCACGTGGCCGTCCCCCAGCTCCTGGCTATAGCGCATTGCCGCAACCAGGCTCATTGCCTGGTCCATTGTGCAATCATAACTTGCAACCGCACCTTCCATTACACATTTGCGGGCGTCATCTTTATCTATATACAGCATTTTACCCCCTTCAGGTACAGCCCTGCCGCGTTTAATTTCAGTGTCTTGCGCCTTTTTGTATTATAGCTTTTGCGCAAAAAAAGCGCAAGGCGGCAGGCTTTGTAAAGCCTGCCGCCTTAAGTTTAATATAAGTGCAATACCGGTATACAGTGTTTTTGTGTGCTTGCCGGCACTTTTACAAATACACTTTTTTAATACCATTCCAATGGGCCACCCGGGGTTTGCCCCGCCCCAC
>JAVBRS010000127.1:0-12082 GCA_031547715.1 Oscillospiraceae bacterium | reverse complement strand
TGGCCTGCCTATTTTCCATTGCGGCAACGGCGGCTTTGGCACCGGGGCCGGCAATATCTTCAACCAATGGCACCGGCTGGCCTAAAAGCACACTTAGGTGTGCCGCAACAGGCGCAAGGGTGTATTTGGGGTTTGGCGCACCGCCAGGTTTGCCCAGGTGGCTGCACAAAACAACCTTTGCACCGCCGTTTAGCAGGTGCTTTATAGTTTGCAGGCTTTCCTGTATGCGTTTATCGTCGGTAATTGCACCATCTTTCATGGGTACGTTAAAGTCGCACCGCATAAGCACGGTTTTGCCGTTAAATTCAATGTCTTCCACGGTTTTTTTACCAATGCTGGCCATAAAATGCTCCTTTGGTTTTTATTTTAGTATACCTTAAAACCGGCACCCGGGCAAGTTGCCATGCCTTGCACGGTGCCGGCAGCGCAGCGCAAGGTAAAAAACAAAAATTGTACAATACATAGGTTACTTAACTTAACTGTAACCAGTGTATTTGCCAGTGCAAATTGCAGTGGCTAAACTGTAATTTACCTATAGCGAACTACAACTTGCAGATGGTTAAACTGCGATTTGAGAGCGGCTAAACTACAACTTGCATGTGAATAACTGTAAAGTGCCTGCGTTAGTTACGGCGGTAAGTGCAAAGTTGTTTTTTGCTGAAAGTTTAACTATAAAATAAAATAGCTTTTTAACGGCAATACCCACTGCGCCCACATGGCTGGGCAGCGCTTGCTTTTAAAGATACGCCTGGTGCGGCAGTACTTTACCTGCCAAAACTACGTGTTGCAGTTGCTTTTTACACAAAAGCGCCCTTCCAGCCACTGCGCTGCGCAGTAAGCAAAAAAAGCCAAAAACAAGGGGCAGGCGGCAGAGGGGTAAAGCAAGTACATTTCAATTTCAAAACTGGTTGCAAAAAGGTAGGCCACCGCCAAAAGCCGCAAAAGCCCGGTTAAGAAAAACCCTGCCATAAGAAGCCCGCCAATGGCAGCAGGGGTGAAAGTTTTTGCCTTAATAGCGGCGGGTAGCTTTTTAACACTTTTAAAAAGCCAAAGTATTGCAAGGGCAATTAGCGGGTAAATTAGCAGCCGCTGCACCCAGGTGAAACAGTTTAAAATAAAATAAGCCAGCTTTTCAAACGGGGTAAAGTATGGAATGGCGGTGTACTCAACGGCGGAAATAGAGCTTTTGCAGTGCAGGTAATCCTCCCACGCGGCTGTTTGTTCGGCGTTTGCAAAAGAAAGTTCCGGCGTGGGCTGGGTTTGCCGAAAGAAAAGCAGCATTTCAACCTCGCTTATAAAGGCCTTAAAAGCGGGGGCAAGGTAAGTGGTTTTAAAAGGGGCAAATATGCCGCTGCGCTTTGGGCCCGCCGTTAAAAGGCCGCTTTCACAGGCTGTGTTTATCTCGTGTTCCACAGCTTGCCAAAAGGCTGCGGCGGTTTGCGGTGCAGCATAAAAGCCTGCCTCAGCGGCTGCGCGGCGCAGTGCCCAATGCAGCCCGCCGGCGCTAAATTCCTCTGTCTCGGCGCTGCCAAAAGCAGTGTACATAGCGGGCAACTCTAAATATTCTTCCAGTGCGGCAAAGGCCGGGCTTACAGCATAAAGGGCCTGCCGTGTCTCTTTGGGCAGGGGCCAATAGCGCCGTTGCAGCCCTGGGTTAACCCTGGTCACTGCGCCCACGGCACCGCTGAACTCGGAAGAGGTATAATCACTTATAATAAAACGCCCGTAAACGGTATAGTTTTTATATGCCCAGCCACAGTAAAGCACCCCCCATACAGCTAAAGGCACAAACAAAAGGGCCAGCCGCCGCACTTTTTGCGTTGCGGCTTTGTTTGCCAACACAAATACAACGTAAAGCCCGGCGGCGCAAAAAACAAAGGGCAAAAGCAGGAGGTTGTCCTCATGGCAAAGCCAGGCGGCACCGGCAGCAAGCCCTGCCACAATGTAAAAAGGCAGGGCGGTTTTTGCAGGCTGCAAAAACCGCACAAACCCGCCCAAAAGCCCGGCTAACATTAAAAGTACCAGGGCGGGGTATATGTTGTCTCTGTATGGGCGCAAAGTAAAAGCAGCCCAACTAGCGGGGGTGTAAAGCACCACCAAAAACAAAAATAAGCAGCTGCGGTTTTGCTTAAAAAGCGGTTTTGCCGCAAAAAGCAAAGTAAAGGCAGCGGCACAAAAAAGCAGCTGCCCGGCAACCACAATATTCAGCCTTAAATAATTGCAAAAAGCAAGCCACAGTGCATAAAAACTGTGCTTGCTTAAAGTTAAATAGTTGTAAGGGCCAAGCCAGTTGCCGCCTGTGATGTTCATTGCAGCATTTACCATAAGCGCATCGTCAATCGGGGCGTACAAAGGCGAAGCTTCTATAAGCTGGAAGCTGCACAGAAAAACTTTAAAAATAGCGGCCAAAAAAGAAACCAGCCACAAGGTTTTGGCAGAGATATCTTTTTGAAAGATGTTTCTTTTCAAACGGTGTGCCCCCTGTTAAACGGTGTAAAACACAATTATTATAGTGTTTTTTTGCCATTTGTGCAAATTTTAAACTATAGGGGCAAGCTTTTTGCAGTAGAATTAAAAGCCGCTAAAACCGCCGTTTTTTAAAAAGCGGCCACAGGCCCAGCGCCCGCCGGTTATAAACACGGGGGCGAATGCGCATTACGCAAAGTTTTTCTTCTCTGCAAATTTCGCAGTGGGCGGCGGCAAGTGCAACCTCTTTTGTAGTGTACGGCCTTTCACCGTTTGAAAGGATATAGCGGTTAAAACAAGCAAGGCAGTATTCAGCCATATTTATCACCTTTTTCACTGAAAATATCATGCAAAGTGTGCAAAAAAAGGCGAAACGGCAGATGCCTTAACACAACAGATTTTAAAAAGCTTTGATGCGGCAAAGCTTTTTAAATATTAAACTTTGGCGGCGCGGCAGGTGCCGAAAAGCTAAAGGGGGAAAATACGCCAGCTGCTTTTGGGTATGCAGTATTCCGTGCCGTTATACACAACGGTATTCTCGTGCCAGGCACGGTTTATTGCCACCAACACTGTTTCACCGCAGGCGCCGTTTTTGGTGTTTAAAGGGTGGTGTTTGCCGCCGGTGCTTGCGCCTGCGGCAACACTGCCACTTTTTGCACCGGCCACAGAACAGGTGGGCACAGTGCTGCGAACAAAAGCAAAAAGGTCTTCTTTTGCAGTTACGGCAGTAAAATTGCCGGTTTGCAAAGCTGGGTGGGCTTTGCGCAGTGTGGCAAGAGCGGCAATCTCTTCCCGCAGGCCGTAGTCCTCACTCTCCCATGGGTAGTAAGCGCGGTTGAAAGGGTCTGTGTAGCCGTGCATCATAACTTCGTCGCCATAATATAGCACCGGGCAACCTGGCAAGGTGAACTGCAGGCAAAGCCCCAGCTTAACAAGGTGCACACCTGCGGCTTTTTGTTCGCGGCTAAGGGTTTGCTCGCTTTGCCAAAGGCGGCCACGCCCGTTTGCGCCCTCGGCTAAAAGGGCTGTGGCCAGGCGCGCTGTGTCATGGGTGGAGAGAAAGTTCCAAAGGCCATCTACAGCGGGCTTTGGGTAGTTTTCGAGTATCTGTACCACCGCCTCTGCCAGAAGTTGGCCTTTGCCGTTTTGCAAAAATGCCAGTACAGCGCTGCGGAAGGGGTAGTTCATAACACTGTCAAGCCCCTTGCCCAAAAGGTAGGTGCGGCGCCGGCCGTAGCTTATTTTATTGGTTGCATCCTCCCAAACTTCACCTATAAGCAGGTTTTCATCATCGTGTTCTTTTACAATTTTACGTATAAAGGCTATAAAGTCATCAGGCAGCTCGTCTGCAACATCCAAACGGAAGCCTGCGGCACCAAGGCTGAGCCAATGGTGCAGAACCTTGGCGGTGAAATCCCGGTATTCCGGGTTTTCTTCATTCACTTCCGGCAGGTTTTCAAAACCCCACCAGCTGCGGTACCCGGCGGCGTATTCCTCGCTAAAAAAGTACCAGCCCCGGTAAGGGCTGTTTTCACTTTGGTAAGCGCCAAGGGTGGTATAGCGGCCAAACTTGTTAAAATAAATGCTGTCTGCGCCGGTGTGGCTAAAAACACCGTCTAATATTATTTTTATGCCATGTGTTTTTGCAGTGGCGCAAAGGGCGCTGAATTCTTCATTTGTGCCAAGCAATGGGTCTGCGTTCAAATAATTGGCGGTGGAGTAACGGTGATTTTCATGGGCTTCAAAAATTGGGTTCAAATAAATGTGTGTAACGCCAAGGCCTGCGAGGTAAGGCAACTTTGCGGCAATGCCTGCAAAATTGCCGCCGTAATAGTCTTGCCCAATAGGTGCAGCGCCGCCTGCAGGGCCAAAAAAAGGCACGGCAGTCTTATTTTTCTGGTAAATTCGCTCAAAAGGCAAGGGGGATGTATGTGGGGTTGGTTCATAGAACCTATCAGGGAAAATTTGGTAAAAAACCCCACCAGCGGTGCTTTTAGGCAAGGTAAAACTACCTTCATACACAGTCAGCTGGTACTCTTGCCCTGCTGCGGTACTCTCAACCCCGCTACCCAAAGGGCCGCGGTAAATTTTGCGGTAACCCGTGTAAAGGTCAAAGTAATAAAAGTAGACCCCCGTTTCTTTCGGTGCAAATTCACATGTAAAAACAAGAGTGCCACTACTGTTTGTGCCTGCAGGGCGCATGGGTATTTCCTCATGCAAAGCTGCCCCAGTGCTTATGCAAAGGCGGGGTGCAGGGGCGGGCTGTGCGGGGGGTACCGCTATGTAAAAAGCAACGGGGCAACCAAGCGGCACAGCGCCAAGGGGGCTGCGGTAAAAAGGGTTGTTGCTGTTGTAAATTTCCATACAAGCCCCTTTCTATAGGTTGCAAATGCGCTGAAATTTAAAGCGAAGAGGGTATAGCAGAACAAAGGCTGTAAAAGCAACACTTCGCATAAATAAGCGAAAATATTGCCGTGTAATATTTTACGTGGCGGTTGACGCAAGGTGCGCTAAAAAACAAAGTGCAGTAAAATGCTGGGTAGCCGGGCAATACAAAGCGGTAAAGAAGGTGTATTATACCATACTAAAAATTAAAAATGGACGGTAAAAACGCCGGCGCTAAAGGCGCACATATTTTTAATTTTGCAAAAGAGGCAAGCTGCCCCGGCCTGCCGCCAGGGGCGGCAAAGTGCCAGGGCACTTTTGTTTGGCGCAAAGCGCCAAACAGCCGGGGGTGCGCAGGGGGTGCCGCCACGTAAAAAATGAATAGTGTACCGTTTATCTTCGGTGGGGTGGTATAGCGCAGCTGTATTTTAAAGGCGCAGCACAGGTGGTTTAATGGTTTAATGGCGGCACGGCATGCCGTTGTTTAATGCCCTATGACTTGCGGTTTTTATTCCCGGAGGGTGCGGCATGCCGCAGTTTAACACCATATGGCTCGCGGGTTATATTCATGGGGTGCTTTGCTGCCTGGGCTAGCCTGCAAAAGGCAATTGCAAGTTGCCGCTTAATTTAAAACAAGGTCTGCCAAGTAACCGCATAACGCTGCTGGTAGTTTCATAGTTAGTTGTAAATTTGTTGCCTGTTAAAAACTTGTGCCTAAACATTGTGCAAATGAGGTTAAGGCAGCTAATAAACAACGCCCGTAAAATTAAAACCGCAACAATTTATTTAACAGGCTTCACATGCCAAATATCTCTCGCATAATCCTGCACGGCCCTGTCTGCAGAGAAGACCCCGGCGCCTGCAATGTTTGCCAGGCACATTTTTGCGAAAACAGGTTTCTTTTGGTAAATGCCGGCGGCCTTCAGGCGGGCGGCAGCGTAACTTTCAAAGTCCGCCATGGCCATGTAATGGTCTGTCACGACAAAGTCAGCCGCCAGCTCATCAAAAGTTTCACCGGCGAAACCGGCCTTTAAAAAGGCGAGGGTGGCTTTTGCAGCGGGGTCTGCTTCAATGTACGGCCCCGGGCGGTAACCTGCAGCTGTAATTGCTGCAACTTCTTCGGCGCTAAGGCCAAAACGTATAAAGTTGTCTTCGCCTGCTGCTGCGGCAATTTCAATGTTAGCCCCGTCATAGGTGCCAAGGGTTACGGCGCCGTTAACCATAAACTTCATATTTCCGGTGCCGCTGGCCTCCGTTCCCGCCAGAGATATTTGCTCTGAAATTTCACTGGCGGGCATAAGCAGCTCAGACATGGTAACGGAATAGTTTTCCAAAAAAACAACCTGCAGTTTTTCACGCAACAACGGCTCTGCCGCAATAAAGTTTTTAACGGCAAAAATAAAGCGTATAATTTGTTTTGCCATGTAGTAACCCGGTGCGGCTTTTGCCCCGAAAATATAGGTTTTAGGCGCAAAAGGCGCTGTGGGGTTTTCTAAAATGTACAGGCATTCACTTAGAATATGGAAGGCGTTTAACTGTTGGCGCTTATATTCGTGCAGGCGCTTAACCTGCACATCAAAAAGGGCATCTGTGTTCAATTTCTGGCCGGTTTGCCTTTCAATTTGGGCGGTGAAACGGGCCTTATTTACCTGTTTTACCTTTAAAAGGTCGGCTAAAAATGCGCTGTCATGGGCAAAAGCCGCAAGCTGTTTTAAAGCCGACGCATCTTTTTTAAAGGCGGGGCCAATGGCGTTTTCAATAAGGGCTGAAAGGCCCGGGTTTGCCTGTAAAAGCCAGCGGCGGTAGGCAATGCCGTTGGTCACATTTAAAAATTTTTTGGGGCTGTACAGGTAAAAGTCGTTGAAAACCCTCTCTTTAATAATTTCGCTGTGAAGCGCGGAAACGCCGTTTATGCGGTGGCAGATGTAAGCGCAAATGTTTGCCATGTGCACCTTGCCACCGGATATTGGTGCCATATATTCGGCTTTGCCATAATCCCCGGGGAAGGCGGCCAAAAAGGCGTCCCTTGCGGTTTTATCCAGCTCTTTCGCTATGGTGTACACCCGCGGCAGGGTGGCTTTAAAAATGTCTTCATCCCACTTTTCCAGCGCTTCGCTCATAACGGTGTGGTTTGTGTACGAGAACACCCTTCGGCAGATATCCAGCGCAGCTGCCCAGCTGTAGCCGCACTCATCCAGCAGCAGGCGCAAAAGCTCTAAAATGGCAAGGGTTGGGTGGGTGTCGTTAAGTTGTATGGCAACTTTGGCGGGCAGGCTGTCCGGGCTGCCGTACTGGCGCAAATGCTCGTTCAAAATGTCGGTTACCGTTGCACATGCAAGGAAATATTGCTGTTTAAGGCGTAAAATTTTACCTTCCTGGTGGTTGTCATTGGGGTACAGCACCTTTGAGATCAACTCTGCGGAGGATTGTTGCAAAACCGCAGCAGTAAAATCTCCTTTGTTGAAGCTGCCCATGTCAAAACCGGGGCCTTTGGCCTGCCAAAGGCGCAGCTTTGATATACCGGTGCTTTCATACCCGGCAACATACATGTTGTAGGGTACGGCAATAACGGTGTCGTAGCCTGTGTGCTGCACATGGTGGTAACTGCCATCCCAATGCTCTTGTACGCTGCCGCCAAAACGCACCTCCACACTCTGTTCCGGGTGGGCTTTCAGCCAAACGCCGCCGCCGGGCAACCAGTTATCGGGGGCTTCCTCCTGCCACCCGTTAACAATTTTCTGGCGGAAGATGCCGTATTCATATAAAATTGAATACCCGGTAAGCGGAATATTTTCACTGGCGGCACCGTCTAAATAACAGGCGGCCAAGCGGCCAAGCCCGCCGTTGCCAAGGCCTGCATCCGGTTCTTCACCATAAATTTCTTCAATATTCAGGCCGCTTTTTGCAAGTGCGGCGCTTGCTGCAACATCAAGCCCAAGGTTGCAAAGGCTGTTTTTGAGCGAACGGCCCATTAAAAACTCCATACATAAATAGTGCACCTGTTTTGCGCCGCTGCCAAAAGCTTTAGCCCTGAAAGCCCTACTTTTTTGGCTCATTTCCTCACGCATAAGGGTGGCAAGGGCGTGGTAGGCCTGTTTATTTGTAACCTGCTCAGGCGCAAGCCCGCTCTCGTGCAAAAGGGTCTTTGCAAAATGCGTTTCAAAGTTTTGTGGTGTTAAATTATTCAAAAATACCTCCTTTGGCGCTTACATATAAAGGGCAATTCATTTAATATATTAATAATCATAAGCAAAAAAGGCTAAAATTTCAACTTTTCACCTAAAAGGCCCTTTTTAAATTATTAAATATATAATATACTAAAGTATAACTTAAAAATAAAAGCGCCGCCGCGGCGCAAAGAAGTACAAATTGAGAGAGGTGCCGGCATGGCAATGAACAAAGTGAAACTTGACATTTGCGGCAGCAGTTACATAGTTTCCACCACAGACAGTGAAGAGTATATGCTGAACCTGGCGGACAAGCTCAACCAGGACATGGAGCAGCTTATGGGGCAAAACCGCAGCGTATCCACCATAACGGCTGCTGTTATAAGTGCCTTGACCTATTTGGATGAACTTGAAAAGCTGAACAACGGCACAGACAATATGCGCGCCCAGATAAAAGGGTATTTAGAGGATGCAGCGGCCGCAAAACTGGAAGTTGAGCGGGCAAAAAAAGAAATTGAACGCCTGCGCAGGGAGATAGGCTACCTGAAAGGTGCCGGGCAGGATGACTAAACCCATTGGCATTCTTGCCCCTGTTGGCGGCGAAGAGACACTGCTTGCCGCCGTGCGCAGTGGGGCAAACAGCATTTACTGCGGGCTTACACAGTTTAACGCCCGGGCCAGCGCCGCCAACTTTACCCCTGAACAGTTGGCAAAGGCGGTGGCCTTTTGCCATGCAAGGGGCGTTAGCGTAAATGTGGTTTTAAACACAGTTCTTTATAACAAAGAGCTGCCTGCCTTTACCGAAAATGTGAAAGCGGTGGCTGCCGCAGGGGCTGACGCAGTTATTGTACAGGACCTTGCCGCGTTGGCAATTGTACAAAAAGCGGCGCCCGGCATTGCAATACATGGCAGCACCCAAATGGCGGTGCACAGCCTTGGCGGTGCAAAGCAACTGGCGGCGCTGGGTTGTACACGGGTTATACTGGGCCGCGAGCTCACAAAAGAAAGCATTGCATACATCACTGCAAACTGCGGCATTGAAACAGAGGTTTTTGTCCACGGTGCGCTTTGCGTTTGCCTTTCCGGGCAATGCTACATAAGCGCCTTCCTCGGTGGGCGCAGCGGCAACCGCGGCCGCTGTGCAGGGGCATGCCGCCTGCCTTTTAGTGCCGCCGTGGGCCCGCTGCCCAAAGGGCAGGTGGCACCGGCACTGGGCCAGCACCACCTGAGCCTGAAAGATTTATCTATTATAAGTGAAATACCGGCGTTAGAGGCAATGGGCGTAACCTGCGTGAAAATTGAGGGGCGCCTTCGCACACCTGAATATGTTGCAAGCGCTGTAGCTGCATGCCGCACAGCGAGAGACGGCAAACCGGTGGACGAAGGGCAGTTAGCGGCTGCATTTTCCCGAAACGGCTTCACCAAAGGGTTTTACACGGGCCAAATATCTAAAAATATGTTTGGTACGCGCAGCGAAGAAGATGCCGCCAAAACAAGAGAAATATTGCCTGCCCTGCGTGAGATATACCGAAGGGAGCACCCGAGCGTTGGGGTTAATTTTATTTTAAAAGTTGCGGGCGGCGGTTTTACCCTGGCGGTTAGCGACGGCGAGAACACGCTGTGCCACACGGTTGAAGATACCCTTGCCACAGCGCAAAAACCGGGGCAGGAAGCTGTGCTTTCAACCCTTGCAAAATGTGGCGGCACACCTTTTTACATGGCGGGTGCAGCTATTGAAAACCCAGAGAACCTGCACCTGCCAAATGCAGTTTTAAGTGAAGCCAGGCGGGCTTTGTTACAACAGCTGCTTGAAAAGCGGGAAATGCCTGCCCCAAAGGCCTTTACCCACGTTGCGGTGGCAACCCCAACACCGGCGAAACGAAAACCGGTGTTGCGTGCGAGGTTTGAAAATGTTGCGCAGATGCCAAAAGGCGCCGAGGTGCATTTTGAAAAACTTATATTCCCCATTGAGGACTTTGCAAAAATACCACAACAGTTAATGGTAAAAACTGTTTTAGAGCTGCCGCGAAGCCTGCTTGAAGGGGAGGAAAAAACCGCCGCCCTTGTTGCGGCGGCGAAAGAAGCGGGGCACACCGCCTTTGAAGCAGGAAATATAGGGCACATACCCCTTATTGGGGGGCAGGGAATACACGGGGGCTTTACTTTAAATGTTACCAACACGCTGGCGGCGGCAACATATAAAAAACTTGGGCTGCAAAGCCTGGTGCTAAGCCCGGAGCTTACACTTACCGCCATAAACACGCTGGCGGCGCCGCTGCCGGTAGGGCTGCTTGCCTACGGCCACCTGCCGCTTATGCTAACCGCAAGCTGCCCGCTGCATAATGCGGCGGGGTGCGCAGGCTGTAAAGAAAGCGGTTACCTGGCAGACAGAAAAGGCCAGAATATGCCGGTGCTTTGCAAAAACGGTGCCCGCCATATTTACAACCCGGTGCCCATTTACATGGGCGAGCGTATGCATGAAGTGCACTGTGATTTTGCAGAGCTTTATTTTTCAATAGAGACGGCAGGGCAGGCCGCCGATGTTATTGAAAACTTTGTAAATAGCAAGCCCTACCCCGGTACCTTTACCCGCGGGCTTTACTATAAAGGTGCAGAGTAACCCTGCAAAGAGGTGAGCGATGCTTATAAAAATAAAAAAACTGCACCCTGCGGCTGTGTTGCCCAAAGCTGCAAGCAAGGGTGCCGCCGGGCTGGATTTAAGCGCTTGCTTAAATGAAGAAGCGGTGCTTATACCCCCGTTTGGGCGGTTTTTGGTGCCCACAGGCATTGCGGTTGAAGTACCTGCGGGCCACGTTGGCTTAGTTGCAATACGCAGCAGTATGGGCATTAAAAACGGCGTAACCCTTGCAAACGGCATTGGCGTTATAGACAGCGATTACAGGGGCGAAATTATGGTGGGGTTGCTAAACCAAACGAATGAAGCTTACACCCTGCAAAACGGGCAGCGCATTGCCCAGCTTATAGTTACACCGGCCCCCACCTGCACGGTGGAAGAGGTGGGCGAGCTAAGCGCCACTGCACGGGGCAGCGGGGGTTTTGGCTCTACAGGCAAATAGTACTGCCGTACAAGTTAAACCCTGCGTTTTTTAAGCGGCAATGGGCTTTAAAAACCTTTAATGTCTAAAAGTATTTTACCGCCATTTACCTATAAAAATTAAAAAAGGCCGGGCAACAAAAACAGTGCGGCAAAGTGCACCCGGCGGGTTAAACTGCAAACATTAAACGCCGGCAGCTAAAGTAAAATGATGTTGGCAAAAGGCGGCTAAAACCCGCCCATTGAAAAATTTAAACACGGCATTGCAAAAAAAGCGTGCGGCAATGGGAAGTGGCCAAGAGCTGAAAGGGTGCATATGCCGCCCTGTAAAAGGCCTTTTAGCGCCTGAAATGCAACCGTGTAAAACGAGCCAGATGGAACAAAAGTAACCTTGGCAAGCGGGGCAGGCATTACCAATTAACTTTTAATTTTAAGCGGGGCCATTACGGCATTTATGCTTTTTAAATAAAATGAAATGAGGATACTATGAAATTGCGGCGCAATTTACTGTTTTGTTTTTACCTTTTAGCGGGTGTGGTGCTTGGGGCGCTTTTGGCAAACCTTTGTTCCGGTATTCAGTTTTTGCAGTGGCTTTGCTATGAAAGTAACATTGGCTTTGGCCCTGTAACCATCGACCTTTCCATTGTCAATTTTACTGTTGGTGCCCACATGGGCATAAACGTGGCGCAAATTTTTACGGTGGGTATAGCCCTTTGGCTTTACTACCGTGTTGCAGGCAAGGGGTAAAAAATGGAAAAGAGTGAAAACAACACCTACATACTTGCATCTACCAGCCCGCGTCGGAAGGAGCTTTTCGGCCTTGTTGTGCCGCAGTTTACACCCGTGGCGGCACCGGTAGATGAAGAGAGTGTTAGAGAAAAAAGCCCCGCTGCACTGGCAGGCTTGCTTGGCTGCCTTAAATGCCGGGCTGTGGCGGTCCAACACCCACTTGCGGTGGTAGTGGGCTGCGACACGGTTGTAGAGGTGGACGGAATAGCCCTTGGAAAGC
>JAVBRS010000039.1:0-6415 GCA_031547715.1 Oscillospiraceae bacterium | reverse complement strand
AATTAGTTTATTCATATAGTTTTGCAAACTAAAACAAGAAAATCACCGTATCCGGTGATTTTCTTGTTTTAAGTTAGTTTTTTTAATGTTTTAACATTTTGCAAACAATTAGCATATTTAAATTGCCCGGCAGGTGAATGTAATAGAAAAGCCTGTACAGCAAGCAGCCTGGAATGCGGCACAAAACTAATACTACAAAGTTAATACTGCAAAGTTAAATATTTTGCAGTGTCAACTTCAATAACGCCTTTTGCATTTTCAATGTATGCAGTTATTAGCTCAATAACATCTGTTCCGCCTTGTTGCAGTATTTTGCAGCCCGCCAAAAAGGGGTAGCCACCGGTGCCGGTGGCACGGTAACTGTTAACACAAACGGTGTAAGTGGCGTTTTGCAAAACTTCTTTGCCGCCTACAACCATTTTTACAACCCTTTGCCCAATGGGGGCATTAAGGTTAAAAGTATATTCAACACCTGCAAAAAAATCATAGTTGTAGTGTTCTACCTTCGGGGTTAAAAAACGCTGGCTTATTACAGGCTTTCCGGTTTCATCTAAATCAAAATATTCTGCGCAGCGCTCAAAATAAGCTTTTATTGTGGCGCCGCTCATTTCAAGCACCACCAAGGTGTTGGAGAAAATATATGTTGAAACAATGTCGCGGACGGTTACATTTTTGCCAAAACCGCTTATTTGGTTGGGCAGCCCAACCGCTGAAATTTGTGCGCCGGTGGCGGCAAGCTGAATTTGGTTTATAAAGTTTGCAACAAGGCTGCCGTTTATGGCTGTGCCAAGCTTGCACCCGGCAGGCAGCGGCATGGCCAAAGTGCCCACCGGCGTGTCCAGCCAGTGCTGCACTGCATTTTCCAGCGGCAAAAACTCAGTATAGGCTGCGGGGTTTGCGGCGGCCGCCGGGGGCAAAAGCACACTTTCAATATGTTTTTGCCCGTTTGGCTGCAAGGTTGCTGTTACCTTGCAAAAGCCGGTGGCATTTGCGGGGGTTTGCACACCGTGGGTGCCAAAAAGGCACAGGTTTGCAATAGGCATATGTTGGTGGCCGGTAAGCAAAATGTCAAATGCCAACTCTTTTGAAAGGCGGCCGGCTATATTTTCTGTGCTGCCGGTAAGGGGGGCGCCTGTTGCAAGGTCAACCTCGTACCCGCCGTGGTAAATGCAAACGGTAAAATCGCAACAAGGCTTAAGTTTTTCAAGCTCGGCCTTTGCCGCTTTAAAAGGGCATGTTATATTTAGCTGGGCCACAGTTTCCGGCTTTTCCCAAATTTTCACATGGTCGGTGCAAATGCCCACAAGGCCTATTTTAAGCCCGTTTTCAAGGGTTACGGTGGCACTGGGTTGTACCGGCAGGCTGCCGTTTTTTGCACGTATATTGGCGCATAAACATTTTGCATTTAAGGCGTTTAAGTATGCTGTAAGCGGGGTAAGGCCGTAATTAAAGTCATGGTTGCCTAAGGTTACAAAGTTGTACCCACCAAGGTTTAAAACCTTGGCCACAGGGGCATAATGCCGGCCTGAGCGGCTTGCATACAAGGTGAAAGGCGAACCTTGCAAAGTGTCGCCGCCGTCAAGCACAAGGGTGTTTTCGCCGGGGGTGAAGGCCTCAATAATTTTCATAAGGCCACAGGGGGCATCAGTGCTGTTGAGGTAGGTTGTGGGGTAAAGGTACCCATGTGTGTCTGATGTGAAGTAGATTGTAAAAGCTTTTTCCATACGGCGGCGGGCCCCTTCAATTTTTTTAAACGCAAAGGCACCAAGGGCCTTTATGTGTTAGCCTTGGTGCCCCGTTAAACTATGCTTAACGCAATTTTAATTAATATGCAGTTAATAACAGCAATATAAAAGGCAAGTAGTGCTTTAAAACAGCAACTACAAATTGCATTTTTTTAAAGTTGCTTAAAAAACAAGCAGACGAAATTGCAAATTAACCGAAAGCGCAAGTAGGGTACAGCCGCATGGCGGCAAAGGTTTAGCTGCGCTTTTTGTCAATTTCCCTGCGCCAACTTTGTGCGCACGCGGGTTGAAAAATATTCAATAAACAGCACCAGCACCATAAGGCCAACAATAAAAGCGCCAACCATGCTCCACCGGCGAGAGTTAAGGCACTGCACCAAACTTGCGCCAATACCACCGGCACCAACAATGCCCAAAGTTGTGGCATCTTTTAAATTTATGTCAAACCGGTAAACGGTGCTTGAAATGAAATTGGGTATAAGCTGCGGCAGCACCCCATAGCGTATTTTTTGAAATGTGGTGCAACCTGCGGCGTCCAAACTTTCAATAATGCGCATGTCTAAATCCTCAATGGCGGTTATGTACATTTTGCTTATCATACCAATGGAACATACACTTTGTGTCAACACGCCGCAAAAAGGCCCGGGCCCGGTAACGCGTATCCATACAAGGGCCCATACAAGGCTGGGTATGGTGCGTATTAGCAGTATTAGTGTGCGGGTTATAGCGGCAAGCGGCTTTGGCACAATGTTACTGCTTGCTAAAAAGCTAAAAGGTACAGCAAGTATGGCGCCGCAAAGTGTGCCTAAAAGTGCTATTGCCACCGTTTGCAGCAAAAGGTAAGGCACCCCGGTGGTTGACGTTGTGAACAGCAAGCTTGTGTCTGGGTGGGTTAAACCCCAGGCCACACCATTTGCAACGGCAATACCCTGCTCTGCAAGCCCCTTAAAATTAAGGCTTCCGCTGGACCATAAAATTACCATACCCAAAACGGCAAGTATGCCAAGGTTGGTTAGCCAGGTGCGGGGGCGTTTTTCATACTGTGCAACAATTTTCTCACTCACGCCAATTCCCACCTCAGCTAAGTTTTTTGCGCAGGAAGCTGCGCAACGCGTCCATGGCAACAACTGCAACAAAAAGTGTTAATAAAACTGTACCAAGGCCGTGGTAGTCGCGCCAGCCCACACGCTCGCTAATGGTTATGCCAAGGCCGCCGGCCCCAACGTAACCTAAAATTGCCGCGGCGCGCACATTCATCTCAAAGCTGTAAAGGCAGTGGGAGAGATAGGTTGGCAAAATTTGTGGCATACAAGCGCTCCAAAAGGCCCTTGTTTTGTTTGCCCCAAGAGATTCCAGCGCTTCAAACGGGCCCATGTCAATGGTTTCAATACTCTCGTATAGCATTTTGGCAACAATGCCAAAAGTGAATATTGAGATTGCTATCGTGCCTGCAAAAGTGCCGAGAGAAAAAATTAGAGCACACACATTTGCAATAATAAGCGTTGGCAGCGTGCGCACCAGGCCCAAAACAAAGCGCAACGCGCTTACAACCGCCACATTTTTGTTTATATTGCTGGAGGCCATAACCGCCACCGGCAGCGCTATGCTTGAGCCTATAACAGAGCCAAGTACAGACATTTTTATTGTGTCAATAAGGGGGTGCCAAACCTTTGGAAAAAAAGCAAAATTGGGTGTGAAAATTTGCCCCAGAATAACGGTTAGCTGGTAGCCGCGCTGGGCAATTATTGCTAGGTTAAAGTTTGTCATCTCTATTGAAATGAACACAGCCACAGCCAGTGCAAAAACATACAAAGGCGTGCGTGAGCGGGGGCGCATTAGGCTGTGGCCATTTTCAAGCGTTATTTTTTCCGGCTTAAAAACTTTGTCAAAAAGCGGGGGCTGCTTTTTCTTTTCCATGGTTACCCCTCTTTTGCAGTATCTGCAGTTGTGGGCACTTCGGCACCGTTATAAACTTCGTCAAGCTGGGCCTTCGTAACCGTAGAGGCAGGGCCGTCAAACACAATTTTGCCGGCCCTTATGCCAATTACTCGGGTGGCATATTCCAAAGCTAAATCCACATGGTGAATGTTTATTAATATACTGATGTCAAATTCCTTATTAATTCGTGCAAAGTCACCCATAACCATGTGGGCAGTAACCGGGTCAAGTGAGGCCACAGGCTCGTCTGCTAAAATAATACTGGGGTTTTGGTTAAGGGTGCGCGCAAGTGCCACACGCTGCTGCTGCCCGCCGGAAAGTTGGTCGCAGCGGGTGTATGCCTTGTCCAGAATGCCGACCTTGTCCAGTGCTTCAAGGGCGGCTAGTTTTTGCTCTTTTGTGAAAAGGCCTAAAAGCACCCGCCAAAAAGGCATGTCAGGCACGTTGGCGGTTAAAACGTTATTTAAAACGGTAGAACGGCTTACTAGGTTGAAACTTTGAAAAATCATGCCAATTTTGCGCCGGAAGCGGCGCAGGTCTTTGCCCTTTAAAGCGCTTACGTCAACACCGTCTACTGTAAGTGTACCGGTTTGAATGTCGTGCATACGGTTGATTGTGCGTATTAAAGTAGACTTGCCTGCGCCGGAAAGGCCGATAATGGCGACAAATTCCCCCTGTTCTATCTGCAGGGTTATGTCTGTTAGGGCGGTGTAACCGTTGGGGTAAGTTTTTGTAACGTTTTTAAAGTCTATCATTGGGGTAAGGCCCTTTCAAAAAGGAATTTTAAAGTTATGTTATAAATGTTTATACATTTTTACCCAAATATAAGTATACCATAAGCGCAGGAAAAGACAAAGGGAAATACTTTTGCAGGCGCGAAAAAAAGCCCCGACGCAAGCTTTTTATGCTAAATATTTAGCTTGCAAAAGCACTGCCGGCAGGTGGCGGGTACGGGGGTGGCCGCAGTGCACCTGCAAAATAAGGGTTGAGATGCAAGTTTGCCCTGTGTAATTTAATATGATATTTTGAGCGCAGCAAAAATAACGGTATAACAGTGTAAGTGTTTTGCAATGCAGTAGGTAAAGAGGGAGAAAACTGATTATATATAAGGGCATTAAAAGTTTAAATTTGAATTTGGTTTTCAGAGCATATGGAAATTGTATTAGTACAAGCGGAATACCGGAGAGTGTTTACACTATAGGTATTGAATGCGCCTGTTGGTGCCGGGGTATAGCAGAAAACCACGGCGCCGGCGGACCTTGCTTTACATGTAATATGCTTGTACCAAAACATAAACTTCCGCTTAAAAAAGGGTGTGCGTTTCAATACGCACACCCTTTTTAAGAAAACTGTGAATGAAATTATATGAAACCTAACGTTGGCGGGCAGGCTTTATTGTGCCTGTTCTTCCTTTTCCTGCCGGGGGTGGCGCAGCGCTGCCTGCGCGCCTGCAAGGCGCGCAATGGGTACCCTAAAAGGTGAGCAAGAAACGTAATCTAACCCGGCCTGCTGGAAAAATTCAATAGAAGCAGGGTCGCCGCCGTGTTCGCCGCATATGCCCATTTTCATGCCGGGGCGGGTGGCGTTGCCCTTTTCGTGGGCTATTTTAATAAGCTGGCCAACACCATCTTGGTCAAACCTGGCAAACGGGTCCGCTTCGTATATTTGGCGTTTATAGTAATCGTTTAAGAATTTGGCAGAGTCATCACGGCTGAAGCCAAATGTCATTTGCGTTAAATCGTTTGTGCCAAAACTGAAAAACTCTGCACTTTTTGCAAGTTCACCTGCCATAAGCGCCGCGCGGGGCACCTCCACCATTGTGCCAATTTGGTAGGTAAGCGGGGTGCCGCTTGCCTCAATAAGCTTTTTAGCGGTGGCGTCCACTGTGTTTTTAACAAAGTTCAGCTCTTTAATGTCGCCAACTAGCGGTATCATTATCTCCGGCACAACAGCCCATGCCGGGTGGCATTTTTGCACCTCAAGGGCAGCTTTAATAACAGCTGTTGTCTGCATTTCGGCAATTTCCGGGTAAGATACACTAAGCCGGCAGCCGCGGTGGCCCATCATTGGGTTAACTTCATGCAGCTCTTTTATAATATCCTTTAAATTTTCTTCCGGCAGGTTCATTTCAAGGGCAAGGGCGGTAATATCTTCAGGGTCGGTGGGCAAAAATTCATGCAGCGGCGGGTCAAGGTAGCGCACTGTCATGGGGCGGCCTTCCAAAGCTTCAAACATTGCCTCAAAGTCGCTCTGCTGCATGGGCAGCAGTTTTGCTAGTTCGGTTTTGCGGCTTTAGGTGTCCGGCGCAACAATCATTTCGCGCATGGCTGCAAGCCGCTCTGTGCTGAAGAACATGTGCTCTGTGCGGCAAAGGCCAATACCCTCTGCCCCGAAGGAGATTGCCTGGGCGGCATCAATTGCATTATCTGCATTAGAGCGCACCTTCAGCTGGCGCATTTCATCTGCCCAAGACATTATGCGGCCAAAATAACCGCCAATTTCCGCCGGCATAGTTGCAATTTCGCCTTTGTAAATATTGCCGGTGGCACCGTCAATGCTCATATAATCTCCGCGGTTAAGGCGTATATCGCCGGCCAAAATATAACCATCTTCTTCAAAAACCTGAATATTTGCCCCCGCTACGCAGCATGCGCCCATGCCGCGGGCAACAACGGCTGCGTGGCTTGTCATTCCGCCGCGGGCGGTTAAAATGCCTGCGGCTGCACTCATGC
>JAVBRS010000131.1:0-3099 GCA_031547715.1 Oscillospiraceae bacterium | reverse complement strand
TTTCAGATTGTATTTTTATATGCTAAAATTGTTTTACCAACAGTATTTATAATCCCGACATACGGTTTTGAAGCTTTTTGCTAAATCTTATATCTCACTTTGCATTACTCAAAAAAACTTGATTTTATGCGGTTTTCCACTAATAATCTCGTCATTGGATTGCATTACTTGTTATAGCTTTTTTATAGATTCACAAAAGTTGGTGAGGGGAAATTTAAGGGAAACAACCCGCCTAAAAAAAGCCGTTGTTTTCGGTTGGCAATATAAATTTTGGCTGTTTATAAATACACAACTTGGTGTTAAGAAATGCACTATACCAGCAAGCATCGCCTTTTGATAGCCAAAGGCACTTGTTAGGGTGGTTGGCGCTCTCTAAAACTTCGGTATATGCGTTAATGACTAAAAGAGGATAAACTCGCATTGTATATGTAAAGGAGGAAATGTAAGTGAAATTATATCACGTCAGTGAAGAATCAGATATTACCAAATTTATTCCTCGAATTCCGGTTAGAGATGATATTGATAAATCAAAGGGGCTTGTGTGGGCGATAAATGAATTTTGTCTGCCAAACTTTTTCACGCCTCGTGAGTGTCCAAGGGTAACATATTATTCTACTGACAAAACTACTGAGAGTGATATAGCACGGTTTTTCTCTTCTTGCAGTCGTCATTGTGTTGTAATTGAGCAGAAATGGTATGAACGAATGAAAAACACCACTTTGTATTTATACGAGTTTGATGCAAGAAATTTTTATTTACAAGACAAAAATGCAGGGTATTATGTCAGTGAGAATGTTGAAGTACCTATTGATAAAATAAAATTATCTGATTTGTTTGATGAACTGTTTAAGAAAGAAATTGAAGTTAGGATAATTAATAATTTGTGGATTTTACGCGATGCCATTATAGAGTCTACGTTAAATTATTCAATATGTGATATGATATTTGCACAGCCACGAATGTAGCGAGGATTTATTGTCAATTTTCTATATGCTTCCCCCACAAAATTTTCGTAAGGTAAAAATTGAGGGGAATCGACGTGTTTAAAGCATCAATACACATGCTGGATTTCTCAGATTTTATACTTGATTATTATAAGTTTATTGAAATAATAAAGTAAGATATCGGCACATTGCTATCTCGCAGTATAAGCATCATACACGAAAAGAAGGTTTAGGAAATGCATTCCTAAACCTTCTTTTATTACACCATTGCTAACCCACAGGTTTTCATAAAATTGCAGCCTTAATGGTGTTAAGGCATTTATTTTTAAAAGCAGCGCAAATAAACAACTGTTATGCTGCCGTGCCGCCGGTAAACCTGCTTTCAGCTAAGCTTTGCATATGCCGTGGGCTGTTTTCAAAGGCTTTGGGTTGCACCGCTTGTTTTGGCGCTGTGCCATTAACGGCAAACGGCACTTTTCAAAGGCCGGGCAATTATTTTTCCTGCGGCTTTTCACCCTCGGCCACCAGCATTTTAGCGGCCTTGTAAATGTCACCGCAGCCAAGGGTAACAACTAAATCTTTCGGTTTTGCATTCTGCAGCACATATTCCACAATTTCACCAAAGCTGTCAAACCAAACGCTGCCTGGTATTAAAGCCGCAAGGTCTTTTGTGTAAATGTTAAAATTGTCATTGGTTTCACGGCTGCCCATTATCTCGGTCATCACAACATGGTCTGCCAGCTGCAACGCCTGCGCAAATTCATGCAGCAGGGTTTTTGTGCGGCTGTAGGTAAAGGGCTGGTGCACCGCCCAAACGCTGCCGTAACCCATTTTTTGCGCTGCAGCAAGGGTTGCGGCAACCTCTGCGGGGTGGTGGGCGTAGTCATCCACCACGGTTATACCGTTTACTTCACCCATAAACTCAAAGCGGCGGCCTGCCCCTTTAAAACCTGCAAGCCCGGCTGCAATGGCAGGCATTTCACACCCGGCAAGGTGGCAGGCAGCTATTGCCGCCAATGCGTTGTGCACATTGTGCCGCCCCGGTACAGAAAGGGCAATTTCACCCATGGGTTCACCGTTCAGCGTTGCAGTGAAAGAGTAGAATGCAGGGCGATGCTCCTTAATCTCTGTTGCGGAATAGGTGCAGCCGCTACCCAGCCCATAGGTTACAATGTTTTCAAAGCCCGCCACCACCTCCATGGTGTTTGCATCATCTTTGTTGGCCACAATGGGGCCGGTTGCAAGGGCGGCAAAACTTTTGAAAGCGGCTTTTAAGCCATCCATGGTTTTGAAAAAATCAAGGTGGTCGGCGTCCACGTTTAAAATAACCGCAATATACGGCTCAAGGTGCAAAAAAGTGTTGGAAAATTCGCATGCTTCCACCACAATGTTACGCCCGCTGCCGCTGCGGCCGTAACCGTTAATAAGCGGCAATTTACCGCCAATAACAGCGGCAGGGTCTTTTTCTGCGGCCATTAATATTTGGGTAACCATGCTGGTTGTTGTGGTTTTGCCGTGGGTGCCAGCAACGCATATGGGCATGGGGTAAAGCCCGCTTACATAGCCTAAAAGCACACTTCTTTCAATGCAGGGTATGCCAAGGCGCAGCGCCTCTTCTTTTTCGGGGTTGCCTGGCAGAAGGGCAGCGGTGTAAATAACAAGGTCTGCGCCGTGCACATTCTCCGCTTTATGCCCTATGCTTACAGGTATGCCCATTTCACGTTCGTAGTTAACAATATCGCCGTCAAGCACGTCAGAGCCGGTTATGCTGTACCCGCGCCCTGCCAAAATTTGCACCAGCGGGTACATGCCGCTGCCGCCAATACCTATAAAATGTAACCGCTGTTTACCGGCCAGTAAGTCTTTATTTTTCACATTAACACTCTCTTTTCTCGCCTTTGTGTTTATTATATTGGTTTTTAAGCAAAAAATAAACACAAACTGCACGCTTTTTTGTTATAATAGCGTTGTAAACAATGTTTTGTTATTTTGTACACGGAAGGGGCTTATAAAAATGCGGCTTTCACTGCCGGCGGGGGTACAGTTTATTTTAGCAAAACTTGCCGCTGAAAACCAAGAGAGCTACCTTATAGGTGAAGGGGTTTGCCGCCTGGCTATGGGGCTGCCTGTCACCGGGTTTCGCATTGCCACCACC
>JAVBRS010000162.1:0-10561 GCA_031547715.1 Oscillospiraceae bacterium | reverse complement strand
TACAAACTAAGCATAATGTACGAAAACGTCTAGAAAATATATTGCGTTACTTCTTTACTTAACAAAGTAGAAGGGGGTAAGCAATGGAAAACATGGACAAAACAGCATTATACGCTGCTTTTAAAGCAAAAGATACACGGTTTGACGGGCGCTTTTTTGTTGGAATAGCCACAACAAAAATTTACTGCCGCCCCATTTGCTGGGCACGGCAACCGAAAGAAGAAAACTGCACCTACTACCCCACGGCAGCTGCTGCAGAGCAAGCCGGTTACCGCCCGTGCCTGCTTTGCAGGCCGGAAGTTGCCCCAGGTGCCGCCCCGACAGACGCAACCAAAACACTTGTGCAGCGGGCGGCCCACCTGCTGGAGGAAAGTTGCGGCAGTGGGCAAAGCCTTGAAGATATTGCAGGCCAACTTGGCTGCACCGGCCGCCACCTGCGCCGTGTTTTTGCAGATGAATACGGTGTTTCACCGGTGCAGTACCTGCAAACCTGCCGCTTGCTTTTGGCAAAAAACCTTTTAACCGGTACTAATCTCTCGGTTCTAGAGGTTGCAATGGCTGCGGGTTTTGGCAGTTTAAGGCGCTTTAATGCGCTTTTCCAGAACCAATACCACCTTTCACCCACAGCGTTGCGCAAAGAGGCAAGGCCGGCAGGTGAGCGTGCGGCGGGTATAACCATAGCTTTAGGGTACCGCCCACCCTACCGGTTTGAGCAGATGCTCAGCTTCATATCACAGCGGGCTATACCAGGGGTTGAGGTGGTGCAAAAAGGCGCTTATATGCGCACTGTGCGCCTGCAAACGGCCAAGGGTGCAAAGGTGCAAGGCTGGCTAAAGGTTGAAGAAAATAAAAAGAAAAGTGCCCTGCAAATTACCATGGCGGAAACGTTGCTGCCGGTGGTGCCCCAGCTGCTTGCAAAAATACGTAGCCTTTTTGATTTGAATTGTGACCCCGCCGCCGTTTATGAAGTGCTGCAAAAAATGAATGAAGTAAAGCCGGGGCTTTGCGTACCCGGCACAAGGGTGCCAGGTTGTTTTGATGCCTTTGAGCTGGCAGTGCGGGCGGTTTTGGGCCAACAGGTTACCGTTAAAGCGGCTAGCACACTTGCGGGGCGTATGACACAAAGCCTTGGTATGCCGCTTTGCACCGGGGTAGAGGGGTTGACGCACACCTTCCCCACCGCAGAGGAAATTGCGGCTTTACCGGGTGAAATTGCCGATACGCTTGGCCCCCTTGGCATAACAGGGGCAAGGGCAAACACCATTAAAGCATTGGCCCAAGGCATTTGCGCCGGTGCCTTGCAGTTAACCCCTGCGGCACTGCCGGAAGAGGAGATAAAAAAACTTTGCGCAATGCCCGGCATTGGCGGCTGGACAGCCCAGTATATTGCCATGCGAGCAATGGATTGGCCGGACGCTTTTTTGGAAACAGATTTGGGGGTAAAAAAAGCCCTTGCCCCCCTAGCGCCCAAAGAAATGCTGGAATTAGCCGAAAACTGGCGCCCCTGGCGCAGCTACGCCACAATAAACCTGTGGAACACACTGTGAATTTGAAAGTGAGAAAATATGTTTTATATTAAAGAATACACTTCCCCTATAGGGGGGCTTACAATGGCAAGCGACGGCGAACATTTGGTTGGCCTTTGGATGGAAGGGCAAAAATATTACGCCGCAACCCTTAAAGGGGAGGCCCGGCAGAACGAAGAACTGCCCATATTCGCGCAAACGGCCGCCTGGCTAAACAGTTATTTTGCAGGTGAAACCCCTGCCATTACAAAGCTTCCTCTGGCGCCTACGGGGGGCGAATTCAGGCAGGCGGTGTGGAAGATACTTTGCCAAATACCCTATGGCGAGGTTATAACCTATGGTGGCATTGCAAAGGCCATGGCAGCGCAAAAAGGTTTAAAAACTATGTCCAGCCAGGCTGTTGGCGGTGCTGTTGGGCACAACCCGATATCAATAATTATACCCTGCCACAGGGTGGTTGGTGCCACCGGCAGTTTAACCGGTTACGCCGGTGGAATTGCGAAAAAAATAGCCTTGCTCACCCTTGAAGGGGTTAATATGGGCGCATTTAGCGCCCCGGTGAAGGGTACAGCATTGTAAAAATTAGAAGCTTTAAAACATATTCCGGCGGCCGGCGGTAAAAGGCAAAATTAAAAGTGTTATTAAAGGCTGAAAGTAAATTTTGTGCCATAATAACTGAAAACCGTTTAAAACAGTGCAGCAAGTACACAGGGCAAAAGTGAACCGGCACAGCGGCAACGAGATGTGAAAGCTGGGTGTAAGCCTTTGAAAAGGAGATACAATGCAAAAAATGCCCCCAATTGAAAAGATATATGAAGCCTATACCGCCATTGTAGACGGCCGTGTAACCATGTTTGAAAAAGACAGCAGTGCAAAAGTTATTTCTTCCAACGGGGCAAAAAACTACACGGTACAGTGGGCTGGCAAAGTGTATAGAGCAGACGACAACGCAACCTTCTGGCAGGGTTATGCGGGTTACCCGGTACTTGCGGTACTTATGCTGCAAGGGGCTTTGCCGTACAGCCGGGGCACGGCGGCTGCATTTGCGGGCCTGCAATGGAACAAGCTTAACACAGCGGCGGGCCGCAATTACGCAAAAGCGGCGGAAATGGCTTTTGAACAAATGGGCTGCACGGCAACGCAAAAAACATTGTTCGAAACAGAGGCCCAAAAAGCCCTTGAAACACTGGCTGCGCTTGATATTGAAACTAAACGCCTGCAAACCCGCCAGGCAAAAAAGTAAAACAAAAGCTGCCTTTAACGGCAGCTTTTTATTTTTGGCAATTGCGGGCAGGTAGCCCGTTGAATTACTAAAGCCGGCTAAGAGCCCACTATAAAAGCCACCATAACAACAAGCGCCACCTGCCATTATTGTTGGCAAGCTCAAGTAAGCGGGTGGCAAGTGTGCGTGTAATAATGGCAAATATATACCGCACTGGCAATAAGGTGTAAGGAACTTAGTGGCAGCCCACCGCAAAGTTTGTATTCATTAAAAAACTTTAAAAAGGTAGCATAGTGTTTGTATGTTGCAAGGGGCAATTAAGTTCGGAGCCGTTTATTTTATTGTATTTTGCCTTTACCGCTTAATTGCAAGGCAACTGAAAAAACGCAAGGCTCGATTCGCACGCTCATTTTAGCCTTGCGTTTACTATTTTGTATCTTGAGGAGGTAGGAAATTATGCCGTTTTTCTAAGTGTCTTGGCATTTACTGCGCTTGCACTCACTGCATCTGCGGCGGTGCTGGTCAATCACTCCACCGCAGAATTTACAGGTAAATCGCTCTCTTTGTGCCAACAGGAAAGCGGTCATATCCTGCTTTGCGTCATTTCAGTTTTGCAGCAAATCTACGCCATAATTTTGCCGGTACCATGCGCTAAGGCTCTTAATTCGTGAGCAGGGAAAGCGGCTGCACTCAAAGCACCACTGCAAACCATTTTCAGCGGCACATTTTTTCTTTACACAGTTCCGGCAGCTTTTGCGGGTGATAAGCCCGGCCGCCGCACGGCAGCCCGGGCAGGGGTTTTTGCTGTCTAAGTGCGCGCTGCACGCAAGGCAATTTACACCGTATGGCGCAATCATATTCCGGTCTATCCTATCCGGCATTTTCACAATCGCTATTCTCCAATTGCATTGTTGCCTGCTGGCCGCGTTGCAAAGCCCGTTAAATCTCTCCACTTTTGGTTTTCTTTTAGAAACGCATAGGTTTCTTCATCTCGAAATCCTTTTATTAAATCTTGCCGGAGTTCAAAAAGATAGGCCTCGTCTACCGCCTTAAATTCCATATGCGAGTAAAGGGGAGATTTTGTAAAATCTCCAATGCTCTCAAGGTTTAGCAGCATCCGCTCTATTATGTGCAGGGTTTCCGCTTCATTTTTTTCTAATATGGCCAATTCAAGCCCTGCCGAAATCTCGTGGTACTCTCCAAGCTCGAACAGGTTCGCCAGCGTTTCTTTCTTTTCAACCAGCATGTGTGCCTTTTCAAAGTCGCTTTCCTGCAGTGCCAGAATATAAATGTCATGGAAGGTCAGGCTTAAGCTCTGGTACCCGGCATAAAGCAATTCCTCATACATTTTATAGGCTTCTTTCTGCCGCCCGGTATTATTGTAAATGGCAGCCTGCTTTCGTTTTCTCTCGGGGTTATCCTTTGAAAAATAACCGAGATATTCTTCTGCCTTCTCATATTGCTTTTTACCGATGTAAAAATAGTACAGCGCCTCGGCGGCGGAGCGGCGGAGTGCTTCATCGCTGCTTTCAAGCGCGCGTACATAGCAGCCCACAATATAGCTGTCATAACGGTCTCTGCCGGCAATTTCAGCCATTGCAAGGTGGCTGTCAACTATCCGCGCCATCCATAAAATCAGATAATACGAACTTGGGTGCTCTATAAGGCATTGCTTTATCCATAGGAATACACTGTCGAAATCTTCTGTTTTCAGCCTTTTATTTGCTTCTTCGACTAAGCGGCCGGCTTCTTCGTCGGCAATCTCTTTTTCGTGGGATAGCAGTGTATCTATAGAAATGTTCAACAGGCGCGCAATAGGCGACAAGAGCGAAATATCGGGAAGTGAATTGCCGTGTTCCCATTTGTTCACCGCCGGGGCTGTTACACCAAGGCGCTTCGCCATCTCTTCTTGCGTTAAATCTTTTTCCTTGCGGTATTTCCGTATAACCTCACCAACCTGCATAGCTAACCTCCTGTTGCTTTATTTCATATAAAATATATCATGCAATTGGCAATTTCACAATTGACCATTCGTTAACTTGAAAGAAAAAATATTAACTGTCACTCATGTTCGCTTGAAAGAAACTTGAATTGTAATAACCCGTATACACCAATTGCTGATGATAGAGCTAATAAATATGTATTTTATTTCAGGCACCTTTCGCACTTTACCACGGCTTTGTTTCTATGTTCTTGCTTTGAAGTGTTAAAGCGCCGCTGCTTGCGCAGGCATATGGGTGCCGGGGGGCATTTTACAGTTCTTTGCTTTATTGCACCCGTATATAGGTGATGCTGCCAATTTTTTGTTTTGTTCGGCTTTTGCTTTTCCCATGCTTCGCGGCTTGTTTTTCAGGCGCTGCTATTGCTATAAGGAAAGAATTTGTGGTTTAAAAAAGCAATAATCCGAACCCGTCACCGACAGGTACAACCTGTCGTGATTAGTTCGGATTATATTTGTTTGGTGCCGGTGAAGGGACTTGAACCCCCACTTAGTTGCCCAAAGCAGATTTTGAGTCTGCCGCGTCTGCCATTCCGCCACACCGGCACATATACCTAAAAGCAATTACATTTGCAAACATGCAAATGTTTACTTAAGCAAGGTGCAAAACATATTTTAGCATACACTATTGAAAAAGAAAAGCCTTTGCAGAATTATTTTATAAGGGTAATGTGTAAGCTTAAGCAGTTGCACATAAAATACGCTTTAGTAAAATAATAGCAAAACATATATATGTTTTTTATTTGGTGTGAACACTTGCCCTGGAACTACATGTTTACCTACTTGCTACAGTGTGCAGGCAGGTGTTTTGCGCGTTTATAAAGCAAAAGCCCCTGCATATGCAGGAGCTTTTGCAAAAAACTACATGGTTGTTAAATTGCGGTTAAATACAGTGATGAGGGCGTCCCATGTATTGGGGCCAACAATACCGTCTGCTTCCATAAGGTTGGTAGTTTGGAATTTTTTAACTGCATTTTCAGTGCCTTGCCCAAAATTACCGTCAACGGTAAGGCCGGGGGTTCCACCCCTATCAGAAGGAATGCTGGAAAGGTAACTCTGTACAAAGCGGGTCCAGTCTCCGCTGGAGCCATATTCCACGGGGCTGCCGGGGTACTCAGTTACAACCAATAATGGCCTGCCGGCTGATATAGCTTTGCCTGCCACCACAATGGCGGCCCATGTTTTAGAGCCTATTTCACCGTCGGCTGAAAGCCGGAATTGCCTTTGGAATAGGCGCGTTGCTTCTGCAGTTTCATCCCCGTATTGGCCGTCAACAGTTAGTGCAGGTATAGCGGTGTATACCGTCCCATTCAAGTTTAAAAGGGTTTGCATGTAGCTTACTTCAGGCCCACTACTGCCAATTTCAAGCACAGAGCAAGGGTAGCATACAACATCGGGCGTGCCCGGCACCGGGTTACCTACATCAAGGGTGTGGTAGGTGTTAACAATGCTGTTCCAGGTGCGCTCGCCAATAATGCCGTCAATCATCAGCCCAAAAATACCTTGGTATACTTCAACTGCGGCCTCCATTGCGGGGCCAAATATACCGTCTTTTGCAAGGTGGGGTATTTGTGTGTACCTGGTGCCAATGGCATTTAAGTAAGTTTGCATGCGTAAAACAGCCCCACCCCGGCTTCCCCGCTGCAGGGTTGTGCCCGGGTAGGTCTCGCCGGTGTCAAGAATTGTTACATTGGTTATAGCAGCGCCGGGCTGCTGAGCAGAATGAAAATAACTATCCATGTAATACAGCCTCCTTTCTTGCTTTACTGTATGCCACTAATATAACAAGGGTTACACTTTTAAATTAAAAAATGGTATTTGGCGGCAAAGATATGCAAAAATATTAACTAATACAACAAATGCCATATTAAAAGCAGGCTGTTATAGTTGCGGTTGAAAAAGCAAGGAGCCTTTATGGAAATATGCATAAAACGCGCTGCCAAAAAGTGAAAATACAATATGCCGCCACCTGCCGTGGCGCCTGAAAAGCGTTGACAATGAAATAGCCTTGTGCTAGTATATATACACTGACTTGGAGAGGTGTCCGAGTGGTTTAAGGAGCTGGTCTTGAAAACCAGTGACCCGCAAGGGCCGTGGGTTCGAATCCCACCCTCTCCGCCACTCTTGCCTTGCAAAACTTAATAAAATTGCAACTTTGCAGCATGGAGAAGTACTCAAGCTGGCCGAAGAGGCGCCCCTGCTAAGGGCGTAGGGCGGGAAACCGTCGCGAGGGTTCAAATCCCTCCTTCTCCGCCATGAAGCAAACCCGCATAAACACTACAAATACAGTGTTTATGCGGGTTTTTAATTTAATTTTGCATATCAAGTTATATAAAAAAGCATACAAAAATACAATAATTTTGATGTAGTAGTGGTGTAGTAAATTTAGCATTCAAACTCTAAAAACCAACACCGTGCCCTTCAAACCAATGGTAAAAGGTCTGCTCTTTACCTTGCATAAATATCTCATGTTCCGGCAGCTGTTTTCAAACTGGCTGCTTGCTACAAGTGCTTTGCATTGCCGGCAGGTGGCCGGGTACTTTTGCCGCTTGGAATAACCGGGTTAAAGCGGTGCTGCCAGCGGGCATATAAAATATTATCACAGCGGAAAAGATGAAGATTGAAGAGGGTTATAATAAAAAGCCTTCCAATCTGCTGGAAAATATTTCAAAACGCCATTGCTTGCTATTGATGGCCTGTGTATAATAATAGTAGTAGTGCAAAATTCGGAAAAAATGCAAACTATGTGTAGGCTATTACAAAAATACAGGTTTAACGGGTGCAAACACAGGGAGATTATTTAAGGAATATTTAAACGTGTAAAAGTATTTGACATTCTGGAAACAGATTATAATGAAACTTTTCAATGCTTCTTGATGCTAGTTTTAAATATAATTTAATATAAAGCCAATGATACGCATAGAACAAGTGTGCTTTGTTAAGGCACAAATAACTTCAAACAATTTCTAACTTGCGTTAGGTAGATTATTGAAAAGGTGGTGATTATATTTATATGAATGATACAAAGCAAAGAATATTTTTTACAGCAATTGATATGTTTTCATCTATTGGGTACAGCGACAGCACAATGCGAGAATTGGCGGCAAGGGTTGGAATTAAAACGGCCAGCTTATATTATTACTACCCAAGCAAAGACACGCTTTTAGAAGAGATATTTGATTATTTTATTGAGAACGATAAAAAATACCGCAAAACTGTAGAGAATATTGCAATTGCGGCAGAAAGGCAGAGTATACCTGAAATTCTCAGTATGATGTATATAAGGTATGTTGATGATGAAAGCTTTCATTTCATGATTAAAATACTAAAAATAGCCATTGGGTTTCAATTTGAATGTGAAAAGGCAAAAGAGGTTTTCCAATATATTTATTATGATTTGGCCCTCAAATTTCGCCAATCGGTATTCAAAGAGCTGATTGACCGCCATATAATAGAGCCGTTTGACTATATGACGGTTGCTTACACAATGACAGCCTATTCATTAATGCAATTTATGGAGGCTACAAACAACGCTACACAGCTAAGCCAATATACAGAATATTACAACAGCGGTGTTGATAAACTGATTGCGCTTGTATCTCCATTTATACATAAAGCTTAGCTCTTTTTGTTAATTTTAAATATAGCCGCAAGGGAATAGAGGCTTTTGCAAATTTTTAATTTACGTTTCGGCAGTATGCAGTTTTAGCATTTTTTATTGCTGATAAAAAATTTCAATATTGTTTATGTGGCTGCAAAAAAAATTTTTAAATTATGTAGTAAAGCAGCAATAAAAAACAAGGTGTACCAAACAAAACAGCACAAGCAGGGCACAAGGCTTTGTACAGTTTATACAATTTTAAGCAGGTATTAAAAAATTGCATGGCTAAACCGGTTGTTTTAAAAAGAAGGCAATGCTTTTACATAACCGAAAAGAACATAGCAAACCGCACAAAGGGGTGAAGAATGTGTTCGGGCAGCTTTTATATTCAGGCGTAGCATATTCACGGGGAATGCAGGTGTTTTTGTTCTTTGTCACGGCATCTGAAAAACTGATTTTCGGTTATGTTATGACAAATATAATACTCACCCTCTTTAATGAAAAAGCGAGTATAAAACAAAAGTTTTTGTATTCTTTTTGCACCATTATTTTACTGAACACCGCCGTTGTTTACAGTGCATACATAATTAACGGTTTCAGGTCTTTAAGCCCGTTTTTATTGCTGGTTACCACCATTCCAAACCCGTTTTTGTCACTTGCCAGCTATTTTTGCTGCATAAAAATTTTAAAGCTGTCAAAGTACCGCGCTATACATTTAGTTGTAATGTTTTACCTTTACAGCCTTATTTATAAAGCGTTAACAAGGGCTATTAGCGTGGCTTTTTTTGCACAGCAACCCGGTGCTTACAATTACCTGCTTGATGTTTTGACAATGTTTGCAGCAATGGTTTTAAATATTATTTGTTATTGGGTTGTGCTTATACTAATTAAACGTTTCAACCTTGGTATTAAGCTGTCAGAGCGGTTGTTTATTAAGTCAATTCACAGGCGGCTTGTATCTGGTTTTTTTATAAATTGCCTGGCCTATATATTAATGGTTATAGTTCATTTGGTTTTTAATGAAGAGCCGCTTATTTATTTGTACACGGCAATATTTTTGTTAATGTGCTTAATAACCGGCTACTACCGCACATTAACACAGGCAAACAAGCTGGAGCTGCAAAACAAAATTGAACACATAGAAACATTGACAGATTCAATAGATGAGTTTAATGGCATTAAGCATGATTTTTACAATATTCTTCAAACATATAGCGGGTATATAGAGGTGGGCAATCTCTCAAAGCTTAAAATGTACCACGAGGAGCTTTTAAACACAACCGTTAATTTAGGCGAACAACTGGAGCTTAATAAAAAAATAGAAGATAACCCAACGCTAATTGCGCTGCTGCTGGAAAAACAAAAATATGCCGAGAAGCTGAATGTTAATATTCGTTTTTCAATATCATGTGAAATTAAAGACTTGTACGTAGACAGCATGAGCCTTTGCCGCTCACTGGCGTGCCTGCTAGACAACGCAATAGAAGCGGCCGCTGAATCCATGGAAAAAATGGTGGTATTTTCCATAAGCGAAAAGAAAAACGGAAATATGCTGATTATGCTCACCAACAGCATACAGGAAGACGTGGACATAAACCAAATTCAGCTTGCGGGCATTACAACAAAAATAAACCACACAGGTTTAGGCCTTACCCAGGCAAAGGCTATCCTATCAAAATACGGAAATTGTATACTTCAATTTCAATGTTACAACCAAAGGTTTACAGCATATGTTGAAATATGCCCGCTTTAAATTGAAGAGGTGAATATATGTACAGTGTGCTTATTGCCGACGATAACAACCACTGGCGAGAGAGTTTATGTTCGATTATTGACCAGGAAGAGATGTTCAATGTTGTTTGCAGTGCAAAAGATGGTGAAGAGGCCATTGAAGAAATTGAAAAATTGCGGCCGGACATTGTAATACTTGACATTGTTATGCCCGGGTACGACGGAATTTCTATAGTTGAATTTATAAATAATGATATAGAGAATTACAGCCCGATTATTTACGTTCTTTCCGGCATGGGTACAAGCACAACCATAGACATTATGAATGCACTTAATATCAGCTTTTACAGCTTAAAGCCAATTGCCTTAAATGTTGTAATTGCAAATTTGAAAAGGCTGGTTTTGCGGCCGGATGCCTTTGCAGCGGGCAGCATTGCCCAAGCCCCAAATATAGAGAGTGTAATTTCAGATATTTTGCATGA
>JAVBRS010000071.1:0-4380 GCA_031547715.1 Oscillospiraceae bacterium | reverse complement strand
ATTCCAATGTGGGTTGCAGACATGGACTTTGCAACTGCACCTTGCGTAATCGCCGCCATTCAGGCCCGTTTGGCAGCTTCCCCGGCAATGGGCTATTACAGCCTGCCGGAAACCGGCTACCACGCAGCCATTCGCAAATGGCACAAAGAGCGCAACAATGTTGACATTGGCAGCGACGACTACATCTCCTACGAGAACTCTGTTCTCGGCGGCGTTGCAAACATCATCAACTCCTACACCAATGAAGGTGACCCTGTTCTTCTGCACAGCCCCACATACATCGGCTTTACCGGCACCGTTAACAGCGCAAAACGCCGCATCGTTCTCAGCGAGCTGGTACAGGACGCTGAAGGTACATACCGCATGGACTTTGCAGACATGGAAGCCAAAATTGTTGAAGAGAACATTAAGGTTGCCGTATTCTGCTCACCCCACAACCCAACCGGCCGCGTATGGGACAAAGATGAAATCAAAGGCTTCGTAGACGTATGTGTAAAACACGGCGTAAAAATTGCCTCTGACGAAATTTGGTCAGACTTCATCGTTGGCGACAAGAAACACATCACCACCCAAAGCGTATCAGAGGCTGCCCGTGAGGCAGTAGGCGCACTGTATGCACCTTCCAAAACCTTCAACCTTGCAGGGCTTGTAGGCGCATACTCCATCATCTACAACGATGAAATGCGCAAAATGTGCCGCGAGAGAGCTGGCCAGAGCCACTACAACCTGCCGAACCTGCTTTCCGCACACGCCCTTGTAGGCGCATACAACAACGGCGCAGAGTGGGTTGACGAACTGGTTAAAGTAATTCAGTCCAACCTTGACTACGCATACGAGAGCATCTGCAGCTGGGACGGCGTAAAAACACAGCGCCCGGCAGGCACATACGTAATGTTCCTGGATTTCACAGACTTCTGCGCAAAACGCGGCAAGACAATGGACCAGGTACTTGAGAAATGTGTATCCGTTGGTGTTGTATGCCAGGACGGCCGTCCATTCCACGGCCCCTGCCATGCACGCTTTAACTTCGCACTTCCCCATGCTAAATGTGTTGAGGCCATGGACCGCGTTGGCAAGTACGTTATCAACGCCGAGTGGTAAGAAGAAGCATTACAGCTTATTAAAAGAAGGGCGCTTTTGCGCCCTTCTTTTTTTGGTAACAGGGCAATCTTTAAAATAGATGGGGCATATTCCAGAAACGCTGCTATATACTTTTTACACTAAAACTGGCAGCTAAATACAGCATATTGCTAAAACTGCAATATATTAAAAATGCGCTACCACCCTTACAATTTGTTTGCTATAATGTGAAAGTGAGGTGATTGAAATGCAACCTGTAAAAAAGATAAATGAAACACTGCAAGCTGGCGGGTATAATGACCAATTAATAAGTTTATATGGCGCCGAAAACCTTGCAGCCCAAACCAAGCGCTACGCCGCAGTGCTGGAACGTTACGGCAAAATTTACGGTTGGGGGGTAAAAGTATCCCTTTACACAATACCATATTCCATAGCGCTGCCTGCAGCAGGCGCAGAGCTGGCGGTTGCAACAACAGTTGATATGATTGCTGTTGTGGCGGAAAACGGCGTTAACATTACCCGTATGCAAACTTTGACCTACGGCGGTGAGGACAACATTGACTTTTACCAAAGGGGCCCTTTTATTGAGGATGTAGGCCACAGTGCAGCTGTGCTGCGCGGTATGCTAATTGCCTTTCGCAGGGCCGGCATACAGCTTACAGGCAACGACATTTACTTAGACTCTTTGGCTATGCCGGGCAGTGGGTTTGCAACCCCAACGTTGCTTGCAACACTTTTGGGGGCGGTGCTTAACAAACAGTTTGCAAAAAGTGCGTTTTCGCCGGAAGATATTGCCGGCATGGTGCGCTGGACGCTGGCGAATTATTGCAGTGCGCCAGGGTATGCCACCAGCGCCGAAGTTGTGGCCAGCGTATGCGGGAATGCGGCGGCGGTGTCTTTTAACGAAATGGCAACCACTGCGCAAACAATGCGTGTGCCCCTTGAAGGCATTTCAATTTTCACACTTAACACAGGTGAGACAAAGTTAAACGGCAGCATTGCCAATATGGAGGCTGCGTGTGGCACATTGGCACAGGTGCTTGGCAAAAAAAACCTTGCTGATTTTGAAGAAGCTGAATTTTACGCTGCAGCCGAAGAGTTGAAAAATAAAACAAACCTTGAAACGACCCTTGCCGGCTTTGAATATTACACACGCAAAAACAAGGCAAAAACAGGGGCGGCCTTGGCTAAACCGGGGCAGAAAAGTGCACCGGCGCCCCAGGATGCCCCATTTAGTGAGAAGAAGCTTGGCGGTGCCAGTATTTGGCGCAATGCCCCTCTTGCAGCTAACTGGGCGGTGCTGAATGTTGTAACAAAAGGCCTGGAAGGTGCTTTCGTCGCAGCTGCCGAGGGGTTGTTCGGCAAAGGGAGCACAGCGCCGGTTGCGCCGCGTGAGCAGGGTTTTTTAACAATAGTTGATTAAAGCGCAAGCCCGCTGCAGTTTAAAGCGGCAGCATAAGAAAGCCGGAAAAATATCAATGTTATTGATATTTTTCCGGCTTTTGTTATACCTTAACCATGTAGAAGAAGTGCAGTAATATTTGGAAATTGCCATGCCCGCCAAGGCTTGGAAATGGTGAAGCGGCAATTTCAGATGAGGAAAAGCTCGCTGACCTGCCCATTATAAATTACCATATAAATATTTACCTGCACTCCGCCTCAACTGCCAAAACCGTTTATTATAAATTGTTTAAATGCCTTGCTAAAGGTTTCAATTTATGTAACAAAAACATAATATGCTGTTGCACCCTGTATTTTATGTTATGAAACATGTTTATTGCTTTTTAAACGTTTTTTTATTTATTAACAGTGCACATACCGGCGGTGGAAATTGCAGCATGTGCAATACAAGGGGCGTGTATTGACTTTACCTTTAGGTATTGTTATCATATACAGCGTAAGCGTGCCCAGCTGTGTTAACGGCAGGGCAAATTTTTTACACCAAATTTGCTTATAAAGCGCTGCTTTGCAAAAGGGTTTGCAGCACCGGGCTAAGCCATAAAAACGAGAGGGAAAACATGATAAAGACCTTTATCAAGAAAAACTTTATACAGGACAAAGCGTTTTATGCGTCGGTTTTTGCCATTGTAATTCCCATAGCATTGCAGAACATAATTGCGTTTGGTGTGAATGTGATGGACACGGTAATGCTTGGCCAGCTGGGCGATATCGCCATATCTGCGGCTTCTTTAGGCAGCCAGCCTTTCTTTCTCTTAATGGGGCTGGGCTTTGGCCTTTCTTCAGGGGGCGCAGTGCTAATTTCACAGTACTGGGGCAAAGGTGAGGTTGGCGTAATACGTAATATACTTGGTATTTCAATGCGCATTATGTTGCTTGCAGCCGCTGTTTTCAGTGTTATTGCGTGGTGCTTCCCTGTGCAAATTATGGGTTTGTATAATAAAGACCCTGCAACGGTGGCAGCCGCTGCAGTTTATTTAAAAATGTTAAGTGTAAGCTTTGTATTTTACTGCATTGCCAACAACTATATAATGAGCATGCGCGCAGTGGAAGCGGTAAAGTTTTCAACGCTTATTTACGGGCTTTCATTTTTTGTAAACGTATTTTTTAATTACTGTTTAATTTTCGGCAATTTCGGCTTTCCGCAGCTTGGTGTGCAAGGTGCGGCGCTGGGCACGGTTATAGCCCGCCTGTTTGAGTTTTGCGCCGTTATATTTTATATGTACTTTATTGAGAAAAAAATTGGGTACCGTTTAAAGTACATGTTAAAAAGCACCCCCGCGCTTTTTGAAGACTATGTAAAACACAGTATGCCGGTGGTTGGCAACGAAATTATATGGAGTTTCGGTGCAACGCTAACCACCGTTATTATAGGCCACATAGGCACAGAATTTGTTGCCGCAAACAGCATTACAGGCGTGCTTATGCAGCTTTGCAGTGTATTTATTTTCGGTATAGCAAACGCCGCTGCAGTGGTAACCGGCAAGGCCATTGGCGGTGGGCAGCGGGCGCAGGCGCAGCAAATTGCCTACACCCTTTGGGCAATAGCTTTTTGCATGGGGCTTATGGGCAGTGGGGCGGTGTTTTTGCTCAGGGATTTCATATTGAGCTTTTACAAAATAAGCCCTGCAGCAACTGCCATTGCAAGGGAATGTATGGGTATACTGGCGCTGTTGCTGCCGTGCATGGCGCTGGATATAACGGCTATTATTGGTATTTTGCGTGGCGGCGGCGATACAAAAACAAGCCTTTTGTTGGATGCAGGCGCTTTGTGGTGCGTTTCCATACCACTTGCAACGGTAACCGGCCTTGTATTGCACTGGGCCCCACCGCTGGTTTACC
>JAVBRS010000165.1:0-7633 GCA_031547715.1 Oscillospiraceae bacterium | reverse complement strand
AAGCCTTGCGCAGGTCAAGCCAGCGGGTAAAGTCTTTTTCGGTGGGCATGCGCACAGTCATAAAATACCCCTTTCAAGCGCTTAACTGTTATGTTAAACACCCGCACATGTATTTTTATTGTGAAATACCCCTGCGCTTGGCAGGGGTATTTCTGAATTTATTCTTCGGTTTCACCTTCGGCAGTTTCGGTTGCCGGGGCTGTGTCTTCCACTGCTGGCGTGGTATTGGCAGGCTCAGTTTCGGGGCTGTTTTGTGGTTCGCCTTCGGCCCCTTCCAGTTCCGGGGTAAGGGCCTTCATCGAAAGGCTAACGCGTTTGCGGTCGTAGTCAACATCAATAAGCTGCACTTCAACCTCTTGGCCAACCTCAAGGACGTCGCTGGCTTTTTCAATGCGCTCGCGGGCTATTTCGCTCACATGCACAAGGCCGTCAATGCCGGGTAAAACCCGCACAAAAGCGCCAAACTTTGTTAAAGATACAACCGGCCCTTTTACAATTGTGCCAATGGGCACTGCGTTTTTAAGTTTCTCCCATGGGTTATCTTCACTTTTCTTGAAACCGAGTGAAACTTTTTTCGTTTCATTGTTTATATCTTTTATATAAACTTCAATAACATCGCCCACGGAAACCACTTCACTCGGGTGTTTAATGCGGTTCCACGCCAACTCAGATATATGCACAAGGCCGTCTACGCCGCCGAGGTCAACAAATGCGCCGTAGGAGGTAAGGCTTTTAATTGTACCTTTATAATGCTTGCCAACCTCAGCTTCCGCCCAAAACTTTTCCTTTGCCTCATTGCTGCTTTCGCTCAGTACTGCGCGTATGGAGCCGATTGCACGGCGGCCGCTGATTTCAAGTATTTTAATGGGTTGCTTTGTTTTTACCAGTGTTGCAAGGTCATCCCCTCTGCGGGCACTTGCCTGGCTTGCGGGAATGAATATGCGTACGCCCTTAACCATTGCAACCAGGCCACCCTTAACCTGCTCGCTGATATATGCTTCCAGCGCCGAGCCGTCTTCTGCGGCTTTTTGCACATCTTCAAAGCCCGCAATTGAATCAAATCGCTTTTTGGAAAGCATAACAATGCCCTCTTGGTCGTTAACCTGTGTCACAACCAAGTCAAGCTCTTGCCCAATTTTAATGTAGTCTTCCGGCCGGCCGTTCCCTTCGTCAGAAAGCTCTGACAGCGGGATAAAACCGGTATGTTTGGTACCAATGTCGATGGTGACCTCACTGGGTGAAAAACCGGTTACTACCCCTTTGATTTTTTTACCGCGGAATACTGCCGGTTTAAGAGACTCTTCCAGCATTTGCTCGAAGCTCATCTCTTCTTCTTGTAACATGTCACTCATTCTGGTAAGTACCTCCTCAATAATATGCGCCGGGGTTGACGCCCCTGCCGTTACCCCAACCACACAGCACCCGTGAAAAAATTCAGGGTTTAGCTCACCTGCCGTTTCCACCAAAGTGGCCCTGCAGCCTTTTTGGCAAATGCTTAGCAGTTTTTGCGTGTTAGAGCTATGGCGCCCACCCACCACAACCATGGCATCACAGCGGGCACTAAGTGCAGCGGCTTCATCTTGGCGCACCCAAGTTGCATTACATATTGTATCAAAAATAGAGGCATTTGTATAGTGTTTTTTAACAAACTCCATGCATTGTTGCCATTTCGTAACTTCGAAGGTGGTTTGCGCAACAATTGCAACAGAGGTTTCAAACGGCACGGCGGCTGAAAGCTGCGAAAGTTCGCTTTCATCTGCGAAGGTATACACCGGGCCGGCGGCGTGCCCAATTATTGCAACAACCTCTGCGTGGGCGGCGTCGCCTGCAATAAGTAATGTGCGCCCTGCGGCTGTTTCACGCTTTGCAATTTTATGTATTTTGGTCACAAAGGGGCAGGTCAGGTTGTGCACCTTCACACCCAGTGCTGCAAGCTCTTCATATGTTGTTTCACCTACGCCGTGGCTGCGTATAACAGCACCGTAGCCGGCAGGTACCTCAGCCGGGGTGTTTACCATGGCAGCGCCCTTTGCAGCAAGGTCTGCAACACACTGGGGGTTGTGTATAAGCGGCCCTAAAGTAACCACTTTTTCCCCTTCTTCCAGCAGCTGGTAAGCGCCTTTTACCGCACGGTTTACCCCGAAACAAAAACCCGCTGTTTTTGCCACTATAATCTCCATTTAGCCCTCCTTACGGGGGTGCAACATTTTTTTAATTAAAGCTGCCGCCTGCCTTTGCCGGTTTTTAGCTTTATATAAACCGACGGCGTTTAAAAGGGCACATACCTTTTAAGCAAGGTTGCCGCAAGGCCGCTCGCCCTTGCCCTTGCCCTTATCTCTTGCTCTTATAGGTAATTTTAACGGTATAGCCGTCAGCCAACTGCTTTGCGGCAGGTGGGCAGCGGTTCGCCTTCACTTCGGTTTTGTTTTAATATCTTAAAATTCACTTTGGTTTTGGGCGGTTTCACCTGTGCTTTTTGCAGGTGCGCTGTGCACGTCGCTTTCAACACCCGGCTGCAAAACAGCGGCGGTTTGTTCTTCATCATCCGCGCCGGCCTGGCCGTCGGCATCCGGCCCGAGAATTTCCAGAAACCTGCTGCGCAAAAGCGTTTTTGCCCTGCGTATTGTTGCAGCTTTGCGCTCACCCGGTATCAGCATTTCAGCAGGCATAATTGGCGGGCCAAAAACTACTTTAACACGCTTAAAAAGGCGCACTTTACCGCCTTTAGCCACAACACAGCAGGGCACAATGGGCGCCCCTGTTTGCAGTGCAACTACAAAAGCGCCTGTTTTTAATTTGCCAAGCTTGCCATCTTTGCTTCTTGTTCCCTCCGGGCAGATAAGCAAACCCCGCCCGCTTTGCACGCCCTCAATGGCCTTTTCCACCGCCTGCGTATCAGCTGCGCCTCTGTCTACCGGGAACACGCCGACGCTGCGAAAAAGAAACGCCAGTAAAGGGTTTTTAAAAAGCTCGCCTTTGCCCATAACGGCAAACTTTGGGTACCCGCCCCAGGCAACCTCCACGAAGACAGGGTCTAACATTGAAATATGGTTAGAGCACAGCACAACACCCTGCCCTTTAAGGCGGTGTTCTTTGCCCTCAACTTTTAAAAAGAAAAGAAGATACGCTAAAATAAAAACCATTGTATACGCAATAAAGTAAATCATCCTTGCCTGCCTTTCAATTTAGCGGTTTACACCGCTGTGGCCGGTATTTTTTAAAGTGCCGTAAGCTGTACCTTCCGGCAATATTCTTTTGCGTGCCATTTTGTTAAGCGGCGGCAGGCGTTAACTACACCCTGTTAAAACACCGAACCCTGTTGCCCGCAAAATTACTGCAGCTGCGTTATGAGTGCATTAATTAATGCCGTTAACTTTAACAATAATTTCGGCGGTGTTAGTTCACTGTGCCTTTTTTACAATATCCAGCATAGCTGCCAGCGCTTGCTCGGTGGTTAGGCCGGTTGTGTCCAGCGTTACCGCACCCTGTGCCACCTTCAAAGGGGCTTCTTTTCTGTTTATATCCTGTTCATCCCGTGCAAGCACTGCCGCCAGCACCTCTTCATACTGCATTGCTGCGCCGCGCTCCACAAGCTCTTTGTGGCGGCGGGCTGCCCGCACGCCGGCACTTGCAGTCAGGTAAATTTTTACTTCCGCCCCCGGCAGCACCACTGTGCCTATGTCGCGCCCGTCCATAACAACATTGGCGCCTTTTGCCAGGTTTTGCTGTGTGTTAAGCAAAAACTTGCGCACAGCTTTATAACGTGCCACGCTGGACGCCCCCATGGATACCTCTGCCCCGCGCAGGGCTGCATTTATGTTGTTGCCGTTTAAATATATGGCCTGTTCGCCGTTTTCACTTACAATGTTCAATGCTATTTGCGGTAAAAGCCGCACAACTTCACTTTCATTTTCGGTGTTTGCCCCATTTTGCAGGCAGTACAGCGCAATGGCCCTGTACATTGCCCCGGTATCTATATAAATGTACCCAAGCTCCGCTGCAAGGCGGCGGCACAATGTGCTTTTACCGCTGCCAGCCGGGCCGTCAACAGCTATGTTCACTTTTGCACCCCTTTCATGAACTGAAAATTGCAATACGTTTTTACAGCGCCTTAACGCCTTGCAGCAACGGCGTTTGCAGCCGCAAAGGCCGTTGCAAACGCCACCTGCAGGTTAAAGCCGCCGGTGTAGCCGTCAATGTCCAAAACCTCACCGGCAAAATAAAGCCCCGGCAGAAGTTTAGACTCCATGGTTTTCGGGTTAACCTCTTTCGTGTTTACCCCGCCGGCGGTTATAACAGCGTGCTCCACCCCGGCTTTGCCCGCAACCTGCAGTGTGAAATTTTTCAAAATTTCCACTAGCGCCTGCCGCTGGGCCTTTGTAATTTGGTTCACCGGTTGCCCCGGCAGGGTGCCCCAACGGGCAAGCACGGGGTGTACCATGGCCTTCGGCAAAAGTGCGTCCAGTGCATTCTTTGCCTGCTTTGCAGCCGCCGCCTCAAAATCTCGGCAAATTCTTGCGTAAAGGGTCTCCTCGCTGAGGGCGGGTTTTAAATCTATACTGAGGGTGTACCCGGTTTCCCCCTCTTCCATATGGGCAGACGCTGAAAGGACCAACGGCCCGGAAACGCCAAAATGGGTGAAGAGCATTTCACCCATTTCACTATACACTTTTTTTTGCCCATGCAAAAGTGTAAGTGTTACATTTTTAAGTGAAAGGCCCATTAACCCGGCGCAAATGTTTTTTTCTTTCGGGCTTACCACAAGCGGCACCAGAGAAGGGCCCGGCGGTACAATAGTGTGCCCCGCTGCCGCAGCCATAATATAACCCGCACCGGTGCTGCCGGTTGCCGGGTATGAAAGCCCGCCTGTGCATACTATAACCGCGTCCGCCAAAATTTGCTGCCCGCCGGCAAGGCGCACACCTGCGGCGGCGCCGTTTTCCTGCAGTATTTCCTCTGCGCTGCCCTTAACAAGTTTAGCGCCTTTTGCATGGCGCAAAAGCGCATTTAAAATATCGGCAGCAGCGTCACTTTGAGGGAAAACCCTTGCGCCGCGCTCAGTTTTAAGGGGTACACCCAGCGCCTCAAAAAAGGCCATGGCAGCCGCAGGCGCAAACCCGTTTATTGCGCTGTACATAAACCTGCCGCCGTGGCGCAGGTTCTGCAAAAATTCCTCTTCGGTGCAGTTGTTTGTAACATTGCACCGGCCTTTGCCTGTTATTAATATTTTACGACCGGGGGCGGCGCTGTGCTCAACCAAAGTTGTTTGTACACCGGCCTTTACAAGCTGCCCTGCGGCAAAAAGGCCCGCCGCACCAGCCCCAACAACTACCGCCTTTTCCATTTTACGGTGGCCCCCCTTTTGCCTAAAAGAAACCCTGTGCCAAAAAAACAAACCAGCAGCAACAGCGGGTGTACCGTGGCAAGGTACATAACATATGTGCCAATACCGAAGGCGGAAACCTCTACAAATGCAACCATAAAGCAGCGTAAAACTGCCATGCCCAAAAGCCCCAAAACCACAATTAAAAGCAGCGTTTCCTCTTCACCCGCCTGCCTTTTTACGGCTTTTGCAGCCTGCTTGCAAAGCCCACCCAAGGCCAGCACAAAAAACACCGGCGTACATAGCGCATAAACCCAGCTTATAACAGTGTACCCACCATATACAAGCATACGCAGCGGGCTTAAATAAACCTCTGCCGTGTTGGGCTTTGCAGCGGTTGCCCCACGGGTGTATAAAAAAGTTTCCACAGGCTGTATTTCATCCGGCCGGCCAACAGCTAGGGTTGCAACGGGTACAGTTTGCCTGAAAGTGAGCACGGCAAAAAAACTGCTTACAGCCTCTTTTGCCACCGGCAGTATATATGCAGCTTTTATAGGGCTTGTGGTTGCACTGCGTTTTGCCCCCGCCGGCAAAAGGCCGGCATCACAAGCGGCATTCACCTCTTCGGCAAGGCGTGTGAAGTAAGCCTGTGCCTCACCCGGGCTTCCATAATGCCCCGCGGCTGCGGCTGCTGCGCGCAGCACCCAGTAAAATGCGCCGGCAGGTATTTTTTTCGTGTTTGTATCTCCGTAGCCGTTTAAAAAAGCGCTGTCTTCTAAATAGGGCTGCAGCTCTTTAAAAGCAGGTGACAACGGGTATAGTTTCTCCCTCACCTCTGCTGGAACCGAGACAATCATCTCCCAATTTTCATGCTCGGGGCGCATCAGGGCGCCCATGGCGTCTTCAAATTCAGCGCCTGAAAAATCGCTTATAATGAAACGGCCATAATATTTATAGTTCATGCCGCAGTATGCAAAAACCACTGCAACACAAAGGCAAAGCGGCAAAATAAAGGCAGCGGTTTTTGCAAGGCGCCCGCCTGCACCGCCAAACCAAATGCAGCAAAGTGCAATGCCGCTGCCGGCTATAATAAAAGGCAGCAGCCAAATACCGTCCTCACGGCAAAGCAGCGCAAACCCAAAAAATAAACCGGATGTGGCAATAAACGGCAGGCCTTTTAAAACCTGCTGCCTGTACCGCAAGGCAAACCCCACCACCCCGCTGAACACAAAAAGGCAGATGGCAGGAAAAATGTTGTCACGGTATATTCTAAATGTAAAGGTGGCCATAGCGGCAGGGTTAAAAAGCAGCACCATATAAAGCGTAAATTTTGCGGTGCCGCTGTTAAGCCTTGGCGCAAAAGCGGCTACCGTAAATGCGCTTGCCCCCACCCAAAGCAGCTGCCCGCCGAAAAGGTAGGGTATGTGCAAAACATGTAATAAAGCCAGCCAAACGGCAAAGCCCATGTGTTTTGCCATGGTAAGCGGGCCGTAAGTGCCAAGCCAGCTGCCGCTTGCAATATTTACAGCGGCGGTAAACATTAAATTGTCATCAAGGGGGGCAAGCGGCGGGCATATATATGTGTAAAAAAAGAATGTGCTGGCAAGTTTTACAGCTGCAAAAAAGGCGAAGCAGAATAGCAAGAGCCGTTTATTTTCAAGTGTAAGCCTGTTGTAAAACATGCTTTGCCCCCTTTTTACCCTTTTTCTGTTTCTTTAACTATATAAAGCGGGCGTTTTTTTGCCTCTAAATAAGTTTTTGCCATGTACTGGCCCAAAATGCCGACAGACAGCAGCTGCACCCCTGAAAGCAGGCATACCATGCACATTAAAGTGGGGTAGCCGGCCACCGTCTCACCAAATATCATTGTTTTGCAAACTACAAATACAACCATGCAAAAAGCCACGGCACAAAGCAGAATGCCGAAGAGCGATGAAAGCGCCAGCGGCGCAGTGGAAAATGCCACAATGCCGTCTATGGAGTATAAAAACAACTTCCAGAACGACCACTTTGTCTCGCCTGCAGCACGGGGGGCGTTTTCATACTCAAGCCATTGCGTGTTGAAGCCGACCCAACCGAAAATGCCTTTGGAAAAGCGGTTGTATTCTTCAACACTTAAAATTGCGTCCACCATTTGGCGTGTCATAAGGCGGTAATCTCGTGCGCCGTCCACAATTTCCGTTTGTGAAATGCGCCCCATAAGCTTGTAAAAAAACCGCGCGAAAAAAGAGCGTATTTTAGGCTCGCCTTTTCTTGTTACACGGCGGGTTGCCACACAGTCAACTTCGCCTTTTTCAATGGCGCTGTACA
>JAVBRS010000146.1:0-8749 GCA_031547715.1 Oscillospiraceae bacterium | reverse complement strand
AGAAGCCTTTTGAAATTGCGCCTGCAGTTTCAGAAAGAAAAACGCTGAAAGAAAGCCCATTAAACCAACGGGCAAGGCTTGCCGCGGCACTACCCACAGTACCGCCCTTCAGGTAACCCACACGGAAGAACACAAGGCTTGCCGCCCAAAGTGTGAAAACACCTGCCCTTTTTGCCAGCACGGAATATGCTTTTTGCCGCTTTTTTGGCTTGCCGAAGGTTCGGTGCAGCAGTTCTTCACCAATGCGGTAACAGGCCTGTAAAAGCCCCCAAACCACAAACGGCAGTGTGTTACCATGCCAAAACCCGCTTACAAAAAACACACAAAATAGGCTGAAAAGCACAGGCGGCCCTGTGAAAAAACGGCCGATAAGCGGCAGCCGTTCTTGCCAGCGCGCCCATATAAGCGGCGTAAAAAGGTAGTCTTGCAGCCATGATGAAAGTGATATATGCCACCGTTGCCAGAAACCGGAAAAGTTGGTTGCGAAATACGGCGTGTTAAAGTTGGCGGGTATTTCAATGCCTAAAAATAAAGCGCTGGCTTTTGCTAAATCACTGTACCCTGAAAATTCAAAGTAAAGCTGCAAGGCATACATAGCCGCTGAAAAAATTAAAGTAAAGCCGCTGTATGCGGCCAAATTGCCAAAAATGAAGTTGACATAAAAACCAAGAATGTTTGCAACTGCAATTTGTTTAAAAAAACCTTGAAGTGCAAGGCGCAGTGCGGTTACCGCAGTAGCCCTGTTAAAAAAACGCGGGGTGTGCAGCTGCGGTAAAAACGCCCCGGCACGGCATATAGGGCCAGAGGTTACAGTGCCGAAAAAGCACAGGAACACCGCTACATTGCAAAACTTTTCCTCTGCGGTGGCGGTGCCGCGGGCAGTGTCAATTAAATAACCTACGGCGGTAAAGGTGTAAAAACTTATACCAAGCGGCAAGGCAAGCTTTGCAATGCCGGTAAAAGCAGGTATGCTTGACGCAAAAAAGTTAAAGTATTTAAAAAATGCCAGCAGCCCAAGGCAAACGGCAATACCAAACCACTCAAGCGCAATTTTGCTGCGGCCGCCAGCCTTTGAAATGGCAAGCGCCAGCCGCCAGACAAAAAGCGTTTCAAAAATAAGCACCGCCACCGGCAGGCATTTTGTAAAAACAGTTCCGTCTGCAGGCAGGTTCACGCAATAAAAAATACAGCTGAACAAAAGCAGACTAAAATTTTGCAGGCGTTTTGGCACCCAAAAGTAAACGGTGGCCGCAAGCGGGAAAAAAAGAAAATAAGCCAAAGATGTTATGCCCAAAAGCGTGCTCACCCCCTAAAATTAACAGCTTGCAAATTTATGCTTATATATTATATAAAAATAGTACTGTAAAGTAAAGCTGTGGCAAAGCCGCACACGCAGTGGCAAAGGGCTAGCAGGTACCCGTTGAAGGCTGCCGTGAATTTTCATGGCCCTGAGAATTTGAAGGTGCTTGCCGCTGTGCCGCACAACTGCATAGGGGGCTGCTTAAATGACAAAACCGGAGCTGCTAAAGTTAACCACTTTCAAGCAGGTGCAGCATGCGCTTGCCAAATACCCGGAGCTATTAGATGAAGACATTGCTGCGCATGTTAATGCTCTGTTTTCTCAGCTGCCCAATGTGCGGTTTATAAATGAAGATGGAACCCATATTGACTATAACCTCAAAAAACAGGCAACCGCCTTCAGTGGCACTGTATTAAGCAGTTAACCTTTTAAGTTAAGGGGATTAGCTTTTTTGTTGTTGCCAGGCAAAGTGCCGGGCATATGCTGCCGCAGGCAACACCTGCGGGTAAAACAAAACTTACTGCTTATTAACAGGCTGCCTTTAAAACGGCAGGCACAACCGGCAAAACTGCAAAGGCCAGTTTTGGGGTGCTTTGCGCCATAGGCTGCGGGCCTGCAGCGCCGTGCAGGCTGTTTTACAAAAAAGCTATTTTGTGTTTGCGGCGGCAACGGGCAAAGTTTACTTGCATTAAGCAAGGTTTTTACACGGTGTGGCAGCTGGCCATAAAAAGGTGGCGCATTGTTTTTATGCATATATACACCCAGTAAAACGCTAAAAACGTGCAGCCTTGCCGGCGGCTGCGCAAATGGTAGGTGCGGCTTTTTCATGCGGGTCTTTTAGCTTTTGCAAGCATTGCAAAGCTTATAGGGCCTTGTGCTAAATACAGCGGCTGCGCAGTAAAGCTGTTTGCGGGCCTTTTCGAAGCGGCCTCTCTGCTTGTACAAACTTTGCAAATGGTTTATAATAAAGCGAATATGCCCGCCCTGCGGGTTTAACATTTGGCGGCGGCAGCCGTTTTAAATAAGGAGAGCAAATATGGCAAACACAGTGCTGGTAACCGGTGCAGACGGTTTTATTGGTAGCCATTTAACCGAGCGCCTTGTGCGCGAAGGTGAGCGGGTAAAAGCGTTTTGCTACTACAATTCCTTCGGCACTTGGGGCTGGTTAGACACATTGCCCGCTGAAATAAAAAACGAAATTGAAGTTTTTACCGGCGACATACGCGACCCAAACGGTGTGCGTACCGCAATGAAAGGCCAGGAGATTGTGTACCACCTTGCGGCGCTCATCGCAATCCCGTTCAGCTACCACTCTCCGGACAGTTATGTTGACACAAATATAAAAGGCACTTTAAATGTGCTGCAGGCGGCAAGGGACCTTGGCACAAAGCGCCTTCTTGTAACATCCACAAGCGAGGTGTACGGCACGGCACAGTATGTACCCATAGATGAAAAGCACCCCTTCCAAGGGCAAAGCCCTTATTCTGCCACCAAAATAGGGGCAGATAGGCTTGCGGAAAGTTTTTACCGCAGCTTTGGCACCCCGCTTACAATAGTGCGCCCTTTTAACACCTACGGCCCGCGCCAAAGCGCCCGTGCCGTTATACCAACAATAATTACCCAGCTTCTCGCCGGCAAAGAGGAAATTAATCTGGGTTCGCTTTCCCCAACCAGAGACTTCAACTACGTTGAAGACACAGTATCCGGGTTTCTTGCGCTTGCAGGCTGTGCCGCCGCCGTGGGCGAAGAGGTGAACATTGCCACAGGGCAAGAGATATCTATTGGTGCCTTGGCACAAGAGATGATTGACCAGATTAACCCTGCCGCCAAAATAATGTGCGAAACTGCGCGCCTGCGCCCGGCAGACAGCGAGGTAGAGCGCCTTTTGGGCAGCAATGCCAAAATTCGCAGCTTAACCGGCTGGGCGCCTGCCCACACCTTCAGTGAGGGGGTTGCCAAAACCATTGCCTGGCTGCGTGAAAACCAAAACCACTACAAAACAGACATTTACAACATTTAAATACCTGGTAACACTTTGTTAAGCAAGCGGCAAATTAGTTAACGTTTTTTAACAATGTAACGGCTGCCGCCCATATGGCGCTGTTATACCATTTTGTAAAGTTAAGCCGTATACTGCAAAATTATGCAGGGCAAGTTTTATGCGCTGCAGCTGCAAGTTTTTACTATAAACCTGTAAGGGGCACCCATGTTAAAAACCAAGGCGGTTAAAATTGATAAAGCGGCCCTTTTAAAATGGGCTGCAGGCTACCTGGCCCTTTCTTTGGCTGCAGTGGGCGTGGGTTATTATTGGCGTGTTTTCTATTACTTTAACCGCCTTGCGCCACTGGGCTTAACCTTGGCGCTGTGGGCGGCCGCAAGTGTTTTTTATGCCGCTGTGTTTTTTGCGGTAAACTTTTTAAAAAGTTTTTCCGCAAAGGCGGCGGCGTGTATTTTTATTTGCGGCATGCTGTATTGTTTTGCAAGCCCGCCTTTACAGGTGCCGGACGAAGCTGACCATTACCTGCGTGCCTACGCCATTAGCATGGGCCGCTTTAATTTTGATGCTCAGCGCACCTACCCGGGTGATGTAAACCTTTTGGTGGAAAGCTTCCCCGGGGCGTGGGTGAATGCCCACAACGGCCAGCCGGTTAAGGTTTATTACCACTATGAAGATGCAAACGATGAAAACAGCCCCCAGGTTGACGACGCTTTTGTAAGCATTGCAAGTGCCTTTGTAAATTATAAAGCAAACCTGCTCATTGCAAAAAGCGGGGCATTCACCCCGCAAAAGCCGCTGGGCGAGCCTTTGGTGGTACAGCTGCTGCCATACCTGCACCAGGCAATTTTCATGGCGGCGGCAAGGTTGCTTGGGTTTTCAGCCCTTGGGTGCCTTTATGCGGGGCGCATTGCAAATTTATTGCTTTACACATTGCTTTGTTATTTTGCCCTTAAAAACTGCAAACGGTACAAGCTTGTGTTTTTGGCTTTAATGCTTTTGCCGCTAAGCCTGTATATGGGCGCAAGCGCCAATTATGATGCACTGTTGCTGGGCCTTTACTACCTTGTTGCCAGTTTTTACTGCAAAGATGAAATTACCGACAAAGACCTGCTTGTTTTTTTGGCGGCCTTTGTTGCAATGAACGCCATTAAACCGTGGCTAAACCTTTTGTGGCTTGCCCTGCCGCTTGTTTTGCCAAAAACGGCGTGGAAGTGCAAGGTTAAAAAAACCACGGTAGCAGTGGCTGCCATTTCAGCGGCCGTTGTTGCAACGGCCGCCGTGGGCTGGTACGGTGGGGCAATGCGCCTTAACTACGGTGTTGTTGGCCGCATGCTGCCAAACGTTGAGCAGACGGGCCAGCTTGCCTTTATTTTAAGTAACATACCACGTTTTTGCATGGTTGCGCTGGGCACACTATATGAAAATAATTTGTTTTTGGGCCAGCTGGGCACATTCGGTGCGCTGGACACCGCTGTGCCGCTTATAAACCTTTGCAGCCCTCTGGTGCTTTTGTTTGCAGCCGCAATTTCAGTACATGAGAAAAGCAGTTTAAAAACAAAACCTGCCATAGGCCTTTTGGGCCTTGCGCTTTCATACACCGGCGCGGTTATTGCGGCGTTATATATAACCTACACACCTGTTGGCATGGTGCGTGTCATAGGTATTCAGGCAAGGTACCTGTTGCCGTCGTTCCTGCTTTTGGCGGTGCTGGCAGCTGCGCTGCTAAGCCACATTTTAGGGCTTACAGCGCCGGGTGGTGCAAAAGCCAAACGGTTTGGCCTTGCGGTTTTTATAACATTTGCCGCCGTTTCGGCGCTGTTGTTGTTGCAGCATTATTATGTTGGCCCCGTTGCCCGTGTTTTAAGTGAAACGGTGGCTTTTGCCGCCTAATTTATGCAGCGGTTGCCTATATAACCCGGCTGCTTAGTGAGGTGTTTTTTTGCTGGCTTTCCTGCAAATTTTGCTTGTGTTCAGCGCCGTGGTTTCATTCATGGCGTTGTTTGTGTTTCATTTTGGCGGCAGCTCTGCACATGCCCCCCTTTTTATAATGGCGTCCTCTATGCTTTACTACAGTATCTTCGGTTGCTTCAACAAGCTTGTGCTTGGGGCATGGCTTTATTTTGCGTTTGCTGCGGCCGCCGCTGCTTTTTTACTTATCCGCCGTAAAAAGTGGCAAAAGCAGGTGTTTTTCACCCCTGGTATGGTGTTTTTTTTGGCAGGCAGCATTGCTTTTATGGTGCTTTATGCCATACGCCAACCCATTTTCACAGAATGGGATGAATTCTCGTTTTGGGGCATTGCACCAAAAGTGGTTACCACAACAGGGCAGATGTACTCTGCAATTAAAAGCAGCATGCGCGCGGTAACCTTTACCCCGGGGCTTGTTGTGCTTGGTTACATGTTCCAGTTTTTTGGTGCGTTTGCACCCTGGAAGGTTTTTTGTGCTTACAACACCTTCTTTTTTGCAGTGTTTGCGGCGGTGCTCGCGCCTTTTTCCAAAAAGGGCAATACGCTGCATGCAGCGCCCTTTGCCGCCCTTTGCTTTTTAACGCCATACCTGTGTACAGAGTACCTGCGCTTAATTTACGTTTCAAACGTATACCGCTCGTCCTTATCAGACATACCGCTGGGTATTGTGTTTGGCGCAGGCCTTGCGGCTTACTTCGCAGCCGAAGAAAAGAACGGCAAAACACTTTTGCTGGTTGTGTTAAGCCTTGCCTGCGAGGCTTTGGTTAAAGACATGGGTTTTGCCCTTGCCCTTATTGGCGCGGCGCTGGTGGCATTTGACTACTTGTTTATTGAAGATGGGCTTGCCGCATTTGCAGCCGCCGCACAAAAAAACTTTGGTCCCATTGTTAAAAAAGCCACCTGGTGCCTGGGGCTTTTCAGCGCGCCGGTTGTGGCTTTTTGGGCATGGGGCAAGCACATGCAGCTGTTTTTAAACCTGAACCGCGGTGAAATTGGCGGCGAGCAGGAAATGGGCATGTTTCAAATGGTGTTCACCGGCATTAAAGAGCTGTTTTCAAACGCCCGCAGTGAAAAGTTTACCGCAGTGTTCAACGCCATGGTTGAAGCTTTTTTTAACGCCGATATAACACTTCTCGGCAGTGGGTTTTGCATGGTTACAGCTATAGGTTTTGTGCTTTTGTTGGCATATATTGCAAGCGGCAAAAAGGGTAGGGCAAGGGTTTTGGCATTCTCACTCTTTTCGTCACTTGGCTTTTTGGCGTTTTACATTTTTACGGGTTTTACCTACGTTTATGTATTTAAAGGGGCTGACGGTACAGGTTTAGTAAGTTACAACCGTTACATTTACCCTTACTATATAGGTTGGCTTTTGGCGGCGCTTGCAATTTTGGCAGCTGCACTTTTTGCTGCAACAGGGCCAAAAAGCTACGAAAACGCTTCTCAAAAGCGGGCGGGCTGGGCCGGCTTAACTGCGCCGCTTTTTTACACTTTTGGCATTGGCGTATACGCATTTATTTTTCATAAGGCACTTTCGGGTGTGCGTTTTACAGCACTTGCCCGTTTTGCGGTGCCCTATTACGCTGTGTTTTTAACCGTGTGCGCCGCAGTGCTTTTTGCAGGGGAAATACTGCCGAAGTTACCACAAAACCAGCGTGAAAAGCTGCCGGCACCGCTGCTTTGGCGGCCCGGTACAGCCGTTGTAAAGGCTTGCTGCCACGGCTTTTTCTTAGTATTTTGTGCCGCTTGCATATTCCGTTGGCAGGCATGTGTAAAGCCGGAGCTCAGCTTTATAAACTACCCGGCCAGCCATGAAGCCGGCTTTCACACACAGGCGGCAAAAGTTGAAAAAGATATTGCTGCCATACCGGCAGATGCGACCACGTTTTTTGTGTGGCAGGGCGACGATGGCCTGCAGTGGTTTATAAACTGCTACATGTTCTTCCCCAAAACACTGGAATACAGTTTTGGCGGCGGAACACTTGGCCTGCCCGGCACCGGTGCGCCCATTGCCCTAACGCAGGAAGAGCTGTGTACCTACATTGAAGAGCACGGCTGCAGTTATATATACCTTGCCAACATTGACGGCACGTTTATTGAAAGTTATGCAGCACTTTTTACCGATGCACTGGCGATGAACGCCACGAATGCCGTGCGGTTATATAAAGTGGAAACAGGTGAAAACGGAATGCAGTTTGCACCGATGGAAAGCGGAGGTTCGGTGTGATGAGCTTTTTTAAAAAACATCTGCTTTTTACAAGTTATGCCGTCTTTCTTTTACTGAATATAGCTTTTTGCCTCTTCGCTTTTGCAGGCGACAGGGTTGGTCGTGCAAACGGCACAATTATTGAAAAAGAGTACACGGTGTCAGATTTCACCCTGAGGGGCATTGAAGAAATTTCACCTGGGGTTTACTGCAGCACCACCGCCGACCCGCAGATGGTACTTGAGGGCTTCACCGGTACGGTGCGCAGGGTGGAAATTGACGTTGAGATGAGCCGTGACCCCGGCGAGTTCAACCTTTTTTACAAACCGGTTGAGGGCATGGAAGATTTTTCAGCTCAGTACCGCACATGGGCTGTAAAAACCGGTGACAGCCATTTTACTTTAAAAGGCCACGGTGCAACCGTTTACGCGCTGCGCATTGACCCAGGCATTTTTGCGGGTAATACAATGCGGTTTAAAAGCATTGTGTTCAACCCTAAACAGCCCCTCTCCGCTTATTTCCAAATAACATACCGGTGGTTGTTTTACTTTTTAACAGTACCGCCGTTTATGCTAAGTTTGTTTTTGTACGTTATAGGGCTTTTCAAAAAAAGCAGCAGCTACAAAAGCGCAGAATAAGGCAAAAGCTGCAGCGGCAATAAAAGCAAGGGCGCTACGGGCGGCACCTAGCTTATTTGCAGCAGGCGGGTTTTTGCACAAGCAACCCTGCGCCCGCATATAAACTGCTGTTTTGAATGAAGACGGGCTGTAATTTTACAAATGGCATGTTTAAAACAATGGTTTTCATTTTCAAAACAACGTATTTTTAACCGCCGTTCACAAAAAAGCGTTGCCTTGCAAAAAAGCAGGGTGTATAATGCGAAATTGAAACTATTTTTTTGATACCTTTTGACAAGGAGATAAAGCGATGAGTGAAAAGAAGATTATTCCATTGGCAATACCCAACTTTGACGACGACGAGCGCAGGATGGTGGACGAGGCCATTGTAAGCAACTGGGTTTCAAGCGGCGGGGCAAAAGTGGTTGAATTTGAGGAGATAATTGCAGCTTACGTGGGCACCCCCACAGCCGCCGCCACAGACAGCGGCACATCTGCCCTGCACACTGCACTAATGGTGGCAGAGGTGGGCCCGGGAGATGAGATCATCACCTGCCCGCTAACCTACATTGCGGCAATAAACCCAATACGTTATGTTGGCGCACAGCCCGTTTTTGTAGACTGTGATGAAACCCTTTGCCTTTCCCCTGCGGCGGTGGAAG
>JAVBRS010000168.1:0-2730 GCA_031547715.1 Oscillospiraceae bacterium | reverse complement strand
TGCAAGAAGGCCAAGAGGTTAAGGTAAAGGTAATCAGTATCTCACCGGAGGGGAAGATTGCGCTCTCAATGAAAAAGGCGGAAGCCCCTGCCCCCGCCGGCCCCCGCAAGCCCCGCACCCCGCCACCGCCAAAAATTTGGCAGCCAAAAGCCGTACAACCACAAAGCGAAATGACTTTTGAAGACATGATGTCGCGTTACAAACAACAAAGCGAAGAAAGAATTGCCGAAGTGCGCCGCTCTGCAGAGGGGCGCAGAGGTAGCGGCGGTTACTCGCGCCGGGGGCGAAAAGGTTAACTTACAAGGCAACCTGCAAAGCTGTGGGTTGCTTTTGCATTATTTATAAGGCACGTTGCTGTGCATGTAAAGGACGGTTAAAATGAACACGTGGCTAATGCTTTTTATAATGGCTGCCGGTATGGTGCTGTTTGTGCTGTTGCTTGCCATGTTGGTGGTGCTGCCGGCAAAACTTGTTAATGCCTACTTTGATTATAAGGAAAACTGTGCAAAAGCCCCCGCGAAAGAGAGGCTTGACCCGCTGAATTTAATGTGCGGTGAAACCGGCGAAAGCGATGAGAAAATGCAGGGGCAAGCAAAAGCTGACTGCGGAAATGAAACGGAAGAATAACCGTTTTTTATAGCAGCACCACAAAAAATGCAGTGTTAAAAAACTGCGGATATTCACCCTGCAAATATAAATAGTGTGAAATAATTGCCGCGCTAACGCACCATTGCAACATAAATTTTTGGGTAAAAGCTAAAAAACATACCTTAAAAGCAGCTTTAAAAAGCTGCTTTTTTGCTTGCTGCCTTTTAGTTATGGCTTTGCAAAAAAGGCTTGGTGTGGTATAATAAAAGTTAGTATATTTGCGCTTTTTGGCGCATTAACATAAAAAGGCAGGGTGGCATGGCAGTTACATTAGAGCAACAGTTTTTAGCAGCGCGCAAAACCTACATAGAAAGCCTGTATAAACATTTAAACCCGGTGCAACGGCAAGCTGTTTTTAAAACAGAGGGCCCGTTGCTTATTTTGGCGGGTGCGGGAAGCGGCAAAACTACAGTGCTTGTAAACCGCATTGCAAACATGGCGCGCTTTGGCAGCGCATACTACAGCGGTTTGGTTAACGGCACCCCAAGTGAAAAGGATGTAAGCGACCTTTTAGCGGCGGCACAAACAGGGGCACCACTTGCGCCCGAAGTTGCGGCTATGCTGCCGGTTGCACCGGTTGCGCCATACCAAATACTTGCTATAACTTTTACAAACAAGGCGGCCGGCGAACTGCGAAATCGCCTTGCTTCAATGCTTGGGCCCCAAGGTGCAGATGTGGCTGCGTCCACCTTCCATTCCGCCTGTGTGCGCATGCTGCGCAGAGATGCCGGGCGCCTTGGTTACCCACAAGGTTTCACCATTTATGATTCAGACGACCAGAAACGTGTGCTGAAAGAAATATACAAAGAGCGCAACATTGACGACAAGTTTTTGCCGCTGCGCAGTGCGGCAGGGCAGATTGGCCGCTGGAAAGACAGCATGGTAACCCCTGAAGAAGCGCTGGCGGGTGCCACCTATTACCAAGATAAACTGGTGGCTGAAGTTTATGCCGGGTATGCAAAGCGCCTTGCAGCAGCAGGTGCGTTTGATTTTGACGACCTGATTTACTACACCGTGCGCATTTTAGAGCAGTTTCCTGAGGTGCGTGCTTACTACCAAAACCGCTACCGCTATATTTTGGTGGACGAATACCAGGACACCAGCCATGCCCAGTTCCGCCTTGTACAGCTTTTGGCCGCACACGGAAACATATGCGTAGTTGGCGATGATGACCAAAGTATCTACCGTTTTCGCGGGGCAACTATTGAAAATATTTTAAGCTTTGAAGAAACTTTTGCCGGGGCACAGGTTATTCGGCTTGAGCAAAACTACCGCTCTACCGGCAACATACTGGCAGCGGCAAACAGGGTTATTGAAAATAACAGGGGCCGCAAAGGCAAAACCTTATGGACAAGCGAAGAGGACGGCAGGCAGGTTGTTTTGTATAAAGCAGAGTCTGAGCAGGACGAAGCCGGCCACATTGCGGGGGTTATTAGCACAGGCGCCGGGGCGGGTATGCCCCTTTCCTCCTTCGCGGTGCTTTACCGTATGAACGCACAGTCTGCCAGTATAGAAAATTACTTTGCGCGCGCCAGCATACCTTATAAAATTGTGGGTGGGCAGCGCTTTTTTGACAGAATGGAAGTTAAAGACATAATTGCTTATTTAAGTGTTGTGCAAAACCCGGCAGATAACCTGCGCCTTCGCAGAATTATAAACACCCCCGCCAGAAAGATAGGCCTTACAACGGTGGATACACTGGCGCAGATTGCAGACGGGCTGGGGGTTACAATGCTTGAGGTGGCGAGAAATGCAGAGGATTACCCCGCACTTTCCCGCGGGGCGGGGGCGCTGGCCGGTTTTTGTAGTATTTATGATGAACTGCAAGCAACCCTTGAAGCGGAACCGCTGGAAAAATTTGTTGAAAAAGCGCTTACCATAACAGGCTATAAACAAATGCTTGAGGCTGCAGGCGAAGAGGGTAAAACCCGCCTTGAAAACGTGGAAGAGCTACTTTCAAGCGTGAAACAATATGTGAACGAACAGGGCTTGGCTGCCAGCCTTGAGGGCTTTTTGGAAGATGTAGCCTTGGTAAGTGACCTTGATAATTACGATGAAGAACAGGATGCCGTTACCCTTATG
>JAVBRS010000051.1:0-4872 GCA_031547715.1 Oscillospiraceae bacterium | reverse complement strand
AAAAATACAATCTGAAAAGAATTAAAATTCTTTTCAGATTGTAAGGTTTTTTTAAGGTTTCAGGGTTTCCCTGCTTATGCGATTGGGTATACAACCGTGATGCTTGAATATACAGTGCAGGCTAAATAATTTCTTATGAACTTATAAAAAGCCCTGCTTACCGGCAGGCTTTTTATTTGTAACAGCCCTTGGTATGCCGGTTGCCGGGGTGCAAAAAGCACTGTGCAACACACTTAAATAGCGCCGTTAAAGTAAAGTGCAAATTAAAACTATCAGCCTTTGAAAAAGTTAACTTTACCGCCGTCTTCACCGGTGGTAAAACCGCTGTACCCCTCTTGCTCCAGCTTTTCCAAAAAGGCTTTTAATTTTTTGGGCCGCTCGAAAATAGAGACATCGTACTCTTCCCGCAGTGTGCTTGCCAGGCTGTAAGCCTGCTCATAGCCGGTTTCAAACATAACCGCAACACGTTTTTTCTGGCCGGGCAACTGGGCATTTTTCTTCATTAATATATCAAAAATGCGCTCAAACCCAATTGAAAAGCCAACCGCCGGCACATTTTCACCTATAAATTTGCCAATCAGCGTGTCATACCGGCCGCCGCCGCCAAGCGAGCCAGAATATTCCAGGCTTTCTATTTCAAACACGGCCCCGGTGTAATAGCCCTGCCCACGCACCAAAGAGATATCAAACACACTTTCAAAAGCGCCGGCGGCAAGGTTGTTTGCCGCATTTATAATGGCCTTTATATTGTCCATGGCCTCACTTTCACCGGCCCTGTTAATGCACTCCTCCATTGAAAAATCTCCGCGGCGGATATATTCAATAAGTTTTGCACTGGGGCCCTCGGCAAAGCCTTTTTCAGCAAGTTCTTTTTCAACGCCGTCCGGTCCAATTTTATCCATTTTGTCAAAAACAATGCAAAGGCCCGGCACAGCGCTTTCATCAAACCCGAATGCCAAAAAAAGCTGGGTTAAAATGCGCCTGTCGTTAACTTTTATTTTAAAACCCGTAATGTCCAGCGCCCGCAAAGCCGCCCCGGTTGTTAAAATAAGTTCCACCTCTGCCCAGTAACTGGAAAGGCCTATGGTGTCAATGTCGCACTGCATAAATTCCCTATATCGGCCTTTTTGCGGGTTTTCCGCCCTGTAGGCGTTGCCTATTTGAATGCACTTTGCAGGCAGAACAAGTTTCTCTTTGTTTGCGGCAAAATAACGGGTTAACGGCAAAGTCAAGTCATACCGCAGGCCAAGGTCTGCAAGGTCACCGTACTCTTTTGCTGCAAGGGCACTGTCCAGTTTCTCCCCGCGTTTCATTATTTTAAAAAGCAGGTTCAGGTTGTCGCCGCCCTCGCTGCCTTGCAGGTTTTGCAAATCTTCCAGTATTGGTGTAACCACCTGGTTAAAACCGGCATTGCTATAGGTTTCAAGTATTTTTTGCTGCATAAAAGCACGCAGCGCCGCCTCTTTCGGCAGGTAATCTCTTGTGCCTTTCACCGGGGTCTTTTTCATTTTGTCCATCCTCCTTAAATTTTAGTGCTTGTAAAGTAAAAACCACCCGGTGCACCCGGGTGGTTTGTGTTCGTTTCAAACCATCAGCGGGCACAGCGTAAAGCAGCTATACCCGTTTACACGAATTAAAGCTGCGCAGTGCTATGATGATGGTGGTTAAATACAAAAAAGCCCATAAATAAACCTCTCTTACGGGGTAGAATAACGCAAAAACCAGCTTTTGTCAAGTGCCTGCCGCTGCGGTAAAGCCTGTTTTTGTACCTGCGCAGCACTTATGTTTTACATATATTAGGGTTTGAAAAGTAAAGTTTTACAGCGTTTTCAGCAAACTCAAAAAGCGGTCTACCTCTTCTTCTTTGGTGGCCCAGCTGGTTACCAGCCGTACACTGGCTTCACCGCCCGGCATCTCGGTGGCGTCGCCGCAAACAAATTCCTCAGCCAGCTTTGCCAGCACACTGGCAGGGAATATGGGGAACATTTGGTTGGACGGGCTTTCGCCTATAAAACTGTAGCCGAGGGCCTTTATGCCGTTTCGCAGTTTATCTGCCATGGCGTTTGCATGGCGGCCCAGCTCTAAGTACAAATCATCTTTAAAAAGCTCTTCAAACTGAATGCCCATAACCTTGCCTTTTGCCAAAATTGCCCCGCGCTGTTTCATATGGTAGCGGAAGTAAGGCTTGAGTGTGTCGTTTATAATAACCATAGCTTCACCAAACATGGCGCCGTTTTTGGTTGCACCTATATAAAAGGCATCGCACAGGTTTTTCAGGTCTGCAAGGGTTAGGTTTGCCGGGGCGTAGGCCAGGGCACTGGCAAGGCGGGCACCGTCTATAAATAGTATCATACCGTTTTGCTTACAAAAAGCATACAGGGCTTCCAGCTCTGCTTTTGTGTAAACCGTGCCGGTTTCAGTGGTGTTAGATATGTAGACCATGCGCGGTACCGGGCTGTGTTCGTCAACGTATGCTTTAACTGCATGGTTTAGGTGGGCGGTGGTAAGCTTGCCGTCTTGGGTGTTTTCAACTAAAATTTTGTGGCCCGTTGCTTCAACGCTGCCGGCTTCAAGTGCGTTAATATGCCCTGTTTGGGCGCAAACAACCCCCTCAATTGGGCTTAAAAAAGCGGCGGCAGCCATAAGGTTGGTTTGTGTACCCCCGGCTAAAAAATGTATGTCTGCGTTTGGGGCATTAAGCTTTTCTTTCAGGTGTGCCACAGCGGCAAGGCTATGTTTGTCCATGCCGTAACCGGCAAGCTGCTCCATATTGGTGGCGGCAAGGGCTTCTATTATGCGGGGGTGGGCAGTTTCACTGTAGTCGTTGAGAAAACTGTACATGGCACATCCCTTTCTTTCGGCGCTTTTTAGTATTTTCATTTTTAAAGCCAAACTACAGCACACCGGCCAAACCATAAGCTTTAAAAATTAAAATTGGCTTTACGTTTATATTATTCACAATAATACCCCGCTGCCACCCCATTTTCAAGGCGCATTTTAGCCAAGAATAACGCTTTATTAACCGCTTATGTTGGGCAAAAGGCTTTTATGGCGGCAATGGTTGCGCACACCGCGGTAAGCTTTTTGGCAGGTGGCCCGCCTGTTCTGCACTGCCCTTCCCTTAGTGGGCATGGGCAGTGTACTTTATAATATGCTTTTGCTGCGTTCAGCCGCAGCTACACGGCAGCCCCCCTGCCGGCTGCATTTGCACAAAGCTTAAGCTGTAAATTTGCACCGCATTTTACCCGCCTGCTAAGCCCTTTGCAGGGCACTGCTTTGTGCCGGCCGCAAAAGCTGCCCGCAAACAACTTTGCAGCCGGCACCCAAATACTATACAAACAGCAATTGTATAAACAGAACGTATGTAAACGCTTTTGCAGCTATACAAAGCTTTGCCGTTTTAGAAAGCCGGCGCACGGTTGCAGCGTTATTTTTGCAGCTTAGAAGGCAAAAATTGCAGCATAGCCAAAACCGGTTGCAATCCCCCTTTCAAACCGTATACTGGTATTGTGGCCACACCCACGGGAGAGGTGAAGAATGAAAATAAACATTCAGGAAAACCCGGACACTGTTGAAACGGAAATAATTATACAGTGTAAACAGGCAGACGCTGAAATTTTCCGCATGCTTGCCCTTTTGCGGACATTTGACAAAAAGCTGACAGGCATAAAAGACGGCAAAATATTTGTGCTGGACATGGCAGATGCACTGTATTTTGACACCGTTGACAAAAAAACTTTTTTGTACACTGAAAATGCCGTGTATGAAACCGCCCTGCGGCTTTATGAATTGGAGGCGCAGCTTGGCGGCAGTGGGTTTTTCAGGGCATCGAAATCTATGGTTTTGAATGTTGCAAAAATTGCATCTCTGCGGCCGGAGCTTGCAGGCAAAATTGAAGTTGCATTGCAAAACGGGGAAAAACTTATTGTTTCACGCCAATATGCCCAGGACCTGAAAAAAATATTGGGCATAACCGCTTAAAAACTTACCCGCATTAAATGCAAATACCTTGTTAACCTTGCCAACTTTACGGCAGAAAGAAATGCGCAGCCTGGCACACCACATTATACTGCCTAAAACTTTTTACGCCGCCACGCCTGCATGGCTTGCACTACAAAGTATAATTAAAACGGCACACTGCCGCTGCCAGCGCTGTGCAATATTCCATTATTTAAGTTTTACACGCATTGAAAGGAAACGCAAAAATGAAACGTTTTTTACTGCTAACCGCTGCATTTAAAAGTATTGCCTGTATGGTATTTGCCGGGCAGGTAATGGTTTATGTTGTGCTGGGCAGCTTTTTCGGCCTTACAAATATAGCATTTTCTTTTATCTGGCAGTTTTTCTTTATCTCTGTTGCTTCCGCCTTGTTGCAAATCTTCGCCTTTTCAGAGCTGGTTATTGTAAACATGAAGTACACCGGCCGCCTTTTTATTTTTATGGTACCCCTATACCTAATACTTTCTGCTTTAGCGGTTGTTTTTAACTGGTTTCCAATAAGCGCTGCATCTTGGCTTTTATTTACTGGGCTTTTCTTTATTATAACCGGCATTATTACTGCCGCCTTTGAAATTTATTTTAAAGTGACAGGCAAAAAATACAACCAACTGTTAGAGGTTTATAAGAGCAGCAATTTATAGGGCCATGCCCTGGCCGAATGTTGGCTTGCCGCAGAGTGGCAAACAACATGAGCCCGCCCACCAAAAAGGCAAGGTGCTGAGCACCGCAGCTTGATTGGCACAGGGCGGGAGGGGGCCATGCCCTGGCCGAATGTTGGCTTGCCGCAGAGTGGCAAACAACATGAGCCCGCCCACCAAAAAGGCAAGGTGCTGAGCACCGCAGCTTGATTGGCATAGGGCGGGAGGGGGCCAT
>JAVBRS010000134.1:0-3826 GCA_031547715.1 Oscillospiraceae bacterium | reverse complement strand
CGGCAAAGGCGAAGTGCTTTCCGTTTCCCAGCGCAGCTTTGCTGTTTTCTGCTTTTCAAACAGGTCGCCGCCGCCGGTTAGTATGTATTTTTGGTTAGGGCTAACGGCAATGCCCGGCAGCCAGCCTTTTTTTATAGCATATTTAAAGGTGGAAAGTGTGCGATCTTCAAGCTCTCTGTTGTTTTGGGCCATTGTGGCAATGGGGTAACTCTCGTTTTCAAAAATCAAGTGCAGGTAACGCTTCAGCAGGTTTATTTGACCCGCCTGTGAAATATAAAAACCGGTTAACGCAACCGTAAAAAAACCTAAAATGCCCGCCCAAAGTGCCACACCTTCAACCAAAATAGAGAAGGGCAAAAATATAGTGAGTACAACAAAAGCACAGTTAATAAAAATGGTGGAAAGGGTTTTGCTGCGCCGCAAAACAGCATCATGTATTTCGGGTATGTATTTTGCGGTTAAAGGTTCTTTTGCAGGGGCGTGGTACAATAAATGTTCACGGCTGTCACTTAATGCATAGCCCGGCAGCCAGCCTTTTTTAATGCCGTATTCAAAAGCTTTTTGCAGCTCATATTTAATTAAAGGCAGGCTTTTTGCTTGCACTTCCGGTGTCCCGGCAGTAGTTGAATACTTTGCCAAAAGCTGCTCTGCAAGCGCAGTGAGGGAAAGTTGTTCCGTGCTGCCCATGGCTGTAATGGCATCTATCAAAAGGCCTTCGCAGTTGGCGGGTGCACCGGCAACAATGGCACCGCCTGCCGCTTCAGCGGAAGAAAAGCGGTTGCCTTTTAAAAATTCTATAATTTCCTGGCGGTTACTGCTGTTTGGGTTCGGCTTTTCGGTAAGTTGCAAAGTGAATTTATTGATATAGTAATTAGCTTTTTCATAATACAAAAAAGTGTCAAACTTTATATTTTGTAATTTTGCAGTTTCTTCAAGTTCAAGGGTGCCCCCCGCCGCGCCGGTATTTGCAAAGCTGTTACCCACTGTATGCTGTGTTTGCACATCTTCGGCTGGTTGCACAGGCACTGCTTGTGGCGGGGTGCCAAGTTTTTTGGCAGCAAGGCCAGCTGCCTCAGCCCCTGCCAAAATAGGGGCAGGGGCTTTTTCGCTTTCCGGCGTGGCGGTTTCAGTTTCGGTGGGCGCCACCGTAGGTAATGCGGCTTTTTTTGCGGCTGGGCTTTTTTTGCGGGTGTGGCCTTTGGCTTTGCCCTGCCTGCCTTTAGTTGCAGCCTTTTTTGCGGCACTGTTTGTGGTGGCCGGTGTGTTTTGGGCAGCATTAATTGCAGGCCGCCCTTCACCGGTTGCCTGCACAGGGTGGTTGTTTGTTTGCTCGGGCACCTCTTCAAAATGCATAATACCCTCACTAATTTTAAATATATACATTATAGCACAATAAAAATACAGTAAATATACTAAAGTGTAAACCAAAACCACTGTAATAACTGCAAAAACAAAAAAATACATACACTTTTTATATAAACGCCGCTGCCAAAGGCGGAAAATTGGCATTGGAAATTGCATAAACCTGAAGAAAAAACACATTTTTTGGCGTTTTGATATAATAAAGCATAAAATACTAAGGTGGTTTTATATTGAAAAGCAATGGCAGAAAATTAGCGTATATAACAGGCATAGGTTTTTTGCTGTTTTTTGCATGGCGCTTTTTGCACACAAGCGGCCGGGCGGCCCCAGCCCCTAAGGAATTTATTATGGGTGTGCAGGTGCACACCGGCCTTCTTCCGGCAGGCAGTGCAGGGCGCCCCGGCGGCACACGGCAGGTGGGGCTAATTGTTATACACGAAACGGCAAATACAGCACAAAGCGCTACCGCCGCCGCCCATGCCGAGTACCTGCTTGCCGGCACCGGCACAACCGCCTGGCATTACACAGTAGATGAAACTGAAATTTACCGCCACATACCGGATGAAGAACCGGCTTACCACGCAGGCGATACAGATAACCCCTACGGTGGAAATGCAGTGGGCATTGGCGTTGAGCTATGCATTAACTACGGGTGTGATTTTGATAAGGTTATGGACAACGCTGCCCGCCTTAGTGCGCACCTGCTTTATACATACGGCCTTGGCATGGAGGCACTTGTTCAGCACTATGATTGCAGCGGTAAAAACTGCCCGGCACACATGCGGGGCACAGGGTTATATGAGGTGTTTTTTGAAAATGTGCAAACATACTTAACTGCGTTGCAAACAGGTGCATATAAAGGTGGTGGCCAGTAAAAGCGGTGCGGCAAAACAGGTACAAGTAAAATTACCTCTTTATATAAATGCAGCTGCCGGCTTTTCTTCGCGTGCCTGCAATGCCGCATAGCGGCCCTGCAATTGTGCCCCGGCATTTAAAAGGCGGTGAAAGGGCTGCATTTTACTGCAGGGGCACTTTTAACGCAAAGGCTTTTAATGTGAACAAGCTTGTAATTTTCAGCTTTGGTGTTTTTAGTAAGCGGCCCGGTAATTAAATTAAAATTGCCAAGTGAAAATACTTAAACAACCAAAAAGCCGAAGAATATTCTTCGGCTTTTCACAAGCACAACTAATTTGCAGGGCACTTTACATACAGCTAATTAAGCAGCTGAATTTTTTGAAAACCGGGCGGGCTAAAGTTACTACCTAACTGCATACTTTTCTTTGGTGGCAAGCCCCCCGCGTATGTGCCGCTCTGCTTTATTGTGCATTAAAACCTTCGCGGCCTCTTTATATAAACTGCGGTTTAAATATTGCAAACGCTGGGTTACATCTTTATGTACGGTACTTTTTGAAACATTGAATTTTGCTGCGGCTCCGCGCACAGTGTCTTTGCTTTCAATTAAATATTCTGCAATGGCAATGGCGCGTTCTTCTGGGTTACCTTTCATCTGCACTCTCTCCCGCTCTGTAAATTGGCACATGCAATACTCAATCCTATGCGGGGGGCGTGTAAAGTATGCCGCACACGGGCCTTATACAGTACTTATAATAAATAAACTTGCCAGCAAAGTTTGTTTATTACGGTGCAGGGCTTTAAATGGCGGTGTTTTGCATAAAACCTGCTTTGCACAATGGCGCAGGAACTTGTATAAAATGAACAATGCGCAGAATTTTGCCGCATATAAAGTTGAACCCAAAAGTGCGCTGCCGTAAAATTACAAGATGAAATGGAAAAAATTGCAACATCCACAAAAATAAGATATAATAGGTGGCAATACCATTGCAGTATGAGGTGCAAAATGCGAAAATATGAATTTGACTGGCGGTTTATTGGCAACATTGAAGACGGGCGCACCAATCTTGGCCCGTGTATGGACCTTGATGTATACCGGCTTATGCAGTTTACCATGCGCGATATTTTGGAAGAGCGGTTTGGCGTTGAAACCACAGATGAGATGTTTTACGCCGCAGGGAAAAAAGCAGGCCGCGAGTTTTACAACCATTTTATTGCCCCTGTAAGCGGGCTTAGTGAATTTGTTTCAAAAACACAGCGCGTACTGAGGGAGAAAAGAATAGGCATTTTACGAATTGAAGAAGAGGCCATAGCCCAAGATGGTAAACTTGTGCTTACAATAGATGAAGACCTTGACTGTTCCGGCCTGCCGGTGGAAGGTTATGAAACATGCACATACGACGAAGGGTTTGTTGCAGCTTTGCTTGAGGCATTTACAAATGAAAGCTGGAAGGCGAAGGAAGTTGACTGCTGGACAACCGGCGCGCGCACCTGCAGGTTTTTAGTTACAAAAGAAGTTTGAGAAGGTTGTGAAGGAACGTGGATAAAGAACAAACCACAAAGGAAATGCTGGCCTATGCACTTGATATTATAAAAGAGCGCAGCCCGAATG
>JAVBRS010000126.1:0-7211 GCA_031547715.1 Oscillospiraceae bacterium | reverse complement strand
AATGTAGCGGTGTTAATGTTTATAAGCCCGTTGGTGTTTTCACCCTCGCTGCTCACCGCTGCAGTAAACACCTGCAATGCAGGTGCCGGTGATGTAAAAATAGTGTAGCAAACTATAAGGGTAAAGCAAACAATGGTAAATAGCCATAATGGTGTTTTTGCCAGCGCTGTTTTGAATTTTTTCATTCTCAAGCACGTATTTTCAGTGCTTTTTGTACAATGAGGTTCGCCGTAAGGCCGTAAAACTCCAGCAATTCCCCAGCCGGGCCGGACTGGCCAAATAAATCTTGTATGGCCACTGTTGCAATTTTTGCGCTTGCACCATCGGCACATAAAGCCTCTGCAACTGCGCTATATAGCCCGCCAATAATGCTGTGTTCCTCACAGGTGACAATGTGCCCTGTTTCAAGTGCTGCCTTTAGCACAATTTCTTTATCCAGTGGTTTTAATGTGTGTATATTTATAACCCTTGCACTTACACCATTTTGGTTTAAAATTTGCGCCGCTTCCAGTGCACGGGCAACCATTAAGCCGGTGGCAATAAGCGTAATATCATCGCCGTTTTTCAGCTGCACACCTTTGCCTATTGTAAAAGTGTAATCTTCATTGTTAAACACGGGGGTGGCAAACCGCCCAAGGCGCACATATACAGGGCCGTTATACGCAGCTGCAGCCAAAACTGCAGCCCTTGTCTCAATTGCATCTGCCGGGTTTAACACCACCATTCCCGGTATGCTGCGCATAAGCGCAATGTCCTCATTGCATTGGTGGGTTGCGCCGTCCTCACCTACAGATATACCTGCGTGTGATGCGCATATTTTCACATTTAAATGTGGGTAAGCAACACCGTTGCGTATCTGCTCATAACCACGGCCGGCCAAAAACATCGCAAAACTTGAAATAAAGGGTATTTTACCCATTGCGGCAAGCCCTGCAGCAACGCCCACCATGTTTGCCTCTGCAATTCCACAGTCAAAAAAACGCTCGGGGTATGCTTTTTTAAAAAGCTCTGTTTTTGTGGCTGTGGCAAGGTCGGCATCCAGCACAACAACATTTGGGTTAATTTCGCCCAGTTCTACCAGTGTTTTGCCATAGGCTTCACGGGTGGCTGTATTTTGTGTCATGCTTTTCCCTCCAATTTGCTAAGTGCAAAAGCCAGTTCATCACAGGCCGCAATATATTGTTCTTCATTTGGGGCACTGCCGTGCCAGCTGGCATTGTTCTCCATAAAAGAAATGCCTTTGCCCTTTATGCTTTTTTGTACAACAACACAAGGGCGTTCTCTCTCTTCGCTCACTTTGGTAAAAGCAGCTTCAATACTGTTAAAATCATGGGCGTCTGCTTCAACTACACACCATTTAAAAGCTTTAAATTTTTCTGTAATCGGGTAAGGTGAATTTACTTCTTCAACAGTTCCGTCTATTTGCAGGTTGTTGTTATCAACCACTGCAACAAGGTTATTAAGCCCGTGGTTACCGGCAAACATAGCAGCTTCCCATACCTGGCCTTCCTGTAATTCGCCATCGCCTAAAATTGCAAATACGCGTTGTTTTGTGCCGTTAAGTTTTGCAGCCAACGCCATGCCCACCGCCGCAGAAATACCTTGTCCAAGCGAGCCTGTGCTCATGTCCACGCCGGGTGTGCCCTTCATGTCCGGGTGGCCTTGCAACATTGCGCCAACTTTGCGCAGGCGCAAAAGCTCTTCTTTGGCAAAGTAACCTTTATGCGCCAAAACAGCATACAGTGCCGGTGCTGTGTGCCCTTTTGAAAGCACAAGTAAATCTCTGTTTTGGTTACAGGGCTGGTCAGGGTAAATATTCATTTCTTTTTCATAAAGGTAAACCAGCATATCTGCAATTGAAAGTGAACCACCAGGGTGACCGGACTTGGCGTTATAAATACTTTCGATAATGCTTTTGCGCACACCAAATGCCAGCTTTTGTAATTTAGTGATTTCGTTGTTGTCCATTATTCTCCTCTTTATCGTTGTTTACAAGGTTATATAGAAACTGGGCAAGCCCTGCAAACCTTGGCCCTGCTATAATATTCTCGGAAAGCCCCTGTATTGCAGCAGGTGCATCTTCAATGGCTATAATTGTTGCAGTGCCGGCCAACTGTTCTGCGCCGGTGGTGCCTGCGGTTATATAAAAAGTTTTTTTATTTGCCTGCAAACCTTGCTCTTGAAGGAAAGTAAAAGCATTCTTCAGCAACTGCCCGCCCGGCAGCAATTTACAGCAGCCGTTGTCAAATTCCGCCATTGTAAAGCTGTTTTTCGGCAAATTTTCTTCCAGTTCATGTAAAACTTTTTGCAATTCAGGTACACTGCCAAAAAAGGTGTATTGCAGCACCCCCAAAGGGTTGTAACTAACCAATGGTTTTACGGCATAGGGCAAATTTGTACTGGCGCAAAAAAGGTCTGTCGCTTTTGTGCTTTGCAGTACTACCTGCGCATAGGTTTTTGAATAAGCTACAACGCCAACACCCTCATGCATTTGTAAAATATCTGCAACTTTGGCCATAACATCTTGTGAAAAGGCGGCATCAAACAAAAACTCTTCATTTTCAGCATTATAAACAGCCGCACCACCGTGCAATACAAGCGGCGCCCACCGGCCATTGCGTATAAAAAACGGCAACTGGCCAACCTCGCTTTTTGTTGAAATGCCAATTTTGCCGCCCATTTCAAAAAACAGGTCTATTGCAGTTTGCGTTGCATTGTCTATTGCAGTTTGGCCGGGTGCAAGCAACACTTCAGGCTCACAGTAAATAATTATATTATCAAGTATGTCATTCGCCCCCTTTGCTGCAAAGCTCTAGAAATTTTGTAAAATACAACGGCAACGGTGATGTAAAGTGTAATACCTTGCCAGTAACGGGGTGTGTAAAACCAAGGGTTTTCGCGTGCAAACACTGGCCTTTTAAAGAAGTAATGGCTTTTTTAGGTCCATAAACAGTATCACCGGCAATAGGGTGCCCTATGCTTGCCATGTGTACACGTATCTGGTGTGTACGCCCTGTTTCAAGTTTGCAATCAACATGTGTAAACCCACGTAAACGGCTTATAACTTTATAATTTGTCACAGCAGGTTTGCCATTTTTAAAGTTTACTGCCATTTTTGTCCGGTTTTGCTCACTGCGGCCAATTGGTGCGTTAATAACACCGCTGTCTTCTTTTACGTTGTAGTAAACAACAGCCTCATAACTGCGCTGCATTGTGTGTGCTGCCAGTTGGGCGCTAAGCCCTGTATGTGCAACGTCTGTTTTGGCAACTACCAACAGGCCGCTGGTGTCTTTATCTATGCGGTGCACAATACCAGGGCGCAAAACCCCGCCTATACCTGAAAGGCTACCGCCGGCGTGGTATAAAACACCGTTTACCAATGTGCCGTCCTTATTTCCGGCACCTGGGTGTACTACAAGCCCTTTGGGTTTGTTTATTACAAGTAAATATTCATCTTCAAAAATAACATCTAATGCCATTGCCTGTGGCTGTGCCTCAATTGGCACCGGCTGTGGTATTGTAACTTCAATCACATCTCCGTTTTGCAGTTTGTAGTTTTTTGCCAGTACCCTGCCGGCTTTTTGTACCATACCGCCGTCTATTAACTTTTGTGCTGCGCTGCGCGTAAACCCTTCCAACATGTCGGTTAAATAAACATCTATACGCCAACCGGTAAATGTTTCTTCTACAGTAAAAAATTTAGGTGTGCTCATGTTTTTGCTGCCTTTTGCTTTTTCTGGTTTTTAAGTTCTTCTTTAATAACGCATGTTGCAAAAAACACCATGCCAACACTAATAAAGCAGTCTGCCACATTGAAAACCGGAAAGCTTATAAAAGAAAACTCAAAAAAATCTACCACATAACCAACACGCACTCTATCTATAAAATTGCCAAAACCGCCGGCTAACACTATCAGCAAACTCCATGCCTCTAACTTAGATGCCGTTTTTTTTGCAAAAACCCAATAGGCAATGAACATAAGGCCGCAAAAAGTAACGCAAATAAGCAAGCTTTGCATGCCTTCAAACATGCTGAACGCAGCACCCGTATTTTGTATAAAGTGCAGGTGAACAAGCCCCGGAATAAATGGCATTGTGCCCACCGGCTGCAAATGCACAACCGCTAAATATTTCGTAAGTTGGTCAAGCGCTATGCAAAGTGCCAAAACCGCAAAATATGCCAATATTATACCACCTTTATTAAATAAAAGTGGCGGTGCTTACCTGTCACACCACCACTGCCGCCGTGTTTAAGGCGGTAATCTATTACTCTAATGTACCTTCTTCAATTAATGCCGGTGCCTCTTCTGCGTTAGTTAAAGTTGAAAACACCTGTAAAAAAGCTTCATCTTCACCGGTTGCCGTTTTTTGCTCTTCTTCAACCGCTTCAACAGCAACACTGTACGCCTCAATGTTACCTTCCTCTATAAGTACATTATCATTTTCACTGTAAGTTTCAAAAAGCGGTGCGGCACTAAGCTGCTCAAGTGTTTCTTCCCGTGCTGCTTCTCCGCCTGTAACTGTTTCACCGTCATAGGTGGCATATTCGGTTTCACCGGCAGCTGCTTTATAATCAAATCCCGCTTGCTCTGCGGTTTTCGTTTCTTCTGCCTCTTCTTCAGGAAGGGATGAAAGCAGGTCGATATGCTCTTTGTAAAGTTCCAACACTGTATTGCGGAAGGTGCTTATATCTCTGCGCATTTTTGCAAAAGCACGTTCTTCTCTGTCTGCCCTGGCGGAGGTGGCTTCCACCACCCGCTCCGCTTTTGCTGTGGCGTCGCGCATCATCTGTTCCGCTTTGCGTTTTGCCTCTTGTACAATGCTCTCGCCCATGCGCTGTGCGTTAATAAGCGCGCCGCGCAAAGCATTCTCTTGGTCTCTGTATTCTTCAAGCTTTGTAGCCAAAACATACATATTTTCTTCTGTCTGCGTCTTCTCTGCACTTAAGCGCTTGTTCTCTTCCGTAAGGCGCTCCACTTCAAAAGCAATTTCCTGCAGAAAGGCATCTACATCTTCGGGGCTATAACCTTTCTTTACCCTGTCAAATGTAGTGTTGCGAATATCATGTACCATGGAGCACCAACCTCTCAAAAATTAAAGTTTTACACAAACCAAAAAAATTCTTCCTTTTTTGCTTGTACCGGAAAACTCTGCTATTTGATATTTCCCAAAGCCCTTTACAGTGAAAAAATCACCTTCGCACAATAGGGTGGCAGGCCCAAAAACCTGCCTGTCGTTAACTTTAACTTCACCTTTTTCCACCAACATGGCCGCTACACTTCTGCTTTTTTTTAGCACGGCGGCAAGCACTGCATCCAGCCTTAAGCTTGCCACATTAACATTCATCTGCAGCGGGGCAAGCTTTTCTACTTCAGTTTGCCCGGTGTGAAACGGTTTAAGTGTTAACTCAGCACGCCCTGCACTGCGCAACTGCATGTACACTAGCGGTGCAGCCTTTACTGTTGTAAAAAACACACAATTGCCGGTGCCAACTAGAATATCGCCAACCAACTCCCTTTTAATTCCGAGGGATAGCAGCGCACCCAAAAAATCTCTATGCGTGAGCTCATAATTTTTATGAAAAGTAGCTTTTATACCTTCTAAAGGAAACTCTCTTTCCTGCCCCAAGAAAATACAAAGCATCTTGCGCTCTGCTTCGCTGTGGCCGCCAAAAAAAGTGTAACTGCCATACGCATCTTTGTTTAACTGTGCCGTTGCCAATTCTTGCTCTCTCAAAGATAAAAATTGAGAAAACCAACACCCTTCACCATATTTTGCGTGTAAAACAGCTTCGGCAATGCGTTTTTGCAATAGCTTTTCATCTGCAGTAGCGGCAGGGGTGTACCTGCCAAAGTTACCCATGGTTAGAAGAATCCCCCACTGCTTTCAAGCTCGTCCAGCAAATCTCCCATTATGTCAACGTTGTACGGTGTAATTATAAATGTACTGTTTGCAACACGCTTAAACTGACCGTTGTTGGCATATGCCACACCAGACAAAAAGTCAACCATGCGGCGAGAAATTTCTTTATTTGTTGATTCCAGGTTTAAAACCACCGTGCGTTTGGCATTCAAATGGTCTGCAACGGTTGCCGCATCATCAAAGCGCTCAGGTTTTACAAGCACAACCTGCAATTGAGTTGTTGCATTTATATTAACTACTTTATTGCGGCGTGTATTTGCGCTTTCACTCACTTCGTCATCTTTTTTAGAAAAAGATGATGTACTGCCTACAAATTCGACTGTATCAAAGTCGTCTTCGTATTCATCTTCATAGTCATCTTCGTCATTAACGCCCATTATTTTTTGTATTTTATCAAACACGCCCATAAAATAAACCTCACTTATGGTATTGTTGGGTAGCTTCTTGCGCCGAAAATGCCGGTGCCAACCCGCACCAGTGTTGCACCTTCAAGTATTGCTGTTTCAAAATCAGATGTCATGCCCATTGAAAGCGCATTAATATATGTATTATCTATTTTTTTTGCTTTTATGTCAATATATAGTTTGTACATACGGGAAAAATACCTGCGCAATTCCTCCCCTTCGCACCGCGGGGGAATTGTCATTAAACCGGTAATTTTTATGCCCGGCAAAGTTGCCGCAGCACATATTAATTCTTCAAGCGCTTCAGGTTTCACCCCACTTTTGCTCTCTTCCCCGCCAATGTTAACTTCAACATATGCGCTGCACACCAGGTTTTTTGTTATAAAAGCGTTGCTTACGGCGGTTGCCACTCTTAAACTGTCAATGCTTTGTACTGTGGTAACAAGCCCTGGCAGATATTTTGCTTTGTTGGTTTGCAGGTGGCCTATTAAATGTACTTCCTTTTCAAAAGGTGCAAGGTCTGCTTGCTTTTCTTGCAATTCCTGCACGCGGTTTTCACCAATCAATTTTGCCCCTGCTTCAATCACTGCGGCAATAGGTTTTGCCGCAACCATTTTTGTAACCGCCATAAGGCGTACATCTTCAGCTTTCCTGCCGCTTTTTACAGCAGCTTCATTTACCTTCTCTTGCACACGTTTAAAATTTTCCACACAATCGCTACAATATTTTTCCATCGTATAAATCCTTCCCGGTAAGTATTATTTCGTCGTATTGCTCAACCTGGTTTTCGTCGCTCATTTCAAGTGGTAATAACATATAAAGTGCATCTTCATAAATTGGGTTAACCGGCTTGAATATAACGGCATTTCCCCTGCGCACATACACA
>JAVBRS010000161.1:0-4705 GCA_031547715.1 Oscillospiraceae bacterium | reverse complement strand
AATGGCCGCACACAATTGTAAGCTGTTTTTTTTGTGCAAGCTGTTTGCACTTTTCCTGGGTTAGCGGTGTGCCGGCAGCCCCCATAAAAATTATGTACTGCGCTGCATTTTCTTCATCTGCTTTGCCGCCGCCTTTTTCTTTTGCGGCTACTTCAAGCTCTTTTGCAATTGCTTCACAGCACTGCGCAATTGGCTCCGCCTGCATTACCATGCCCGGGCCGCCGCTGTAAGGGTAGTCGTCAACGCTGTTGCGGGCGTTGCCGGCAAACCTGCGTATGTTGTGGCAATGCACATCAATTTTACCTGCTTTTTGTGCACGGCCAATTATGCTGGTATTAAAATATTCTTCACACATTTCAGGGAATAGAGTTGCAATGTCAATCCTCATGGTCAAACATACCCCCTATCGGGCGCACTTTAATAAAGCCTTCATCCGGGTTTATCTCGCCTAAAAATTCCGCCGCAGCAGGGAAGTAAAACACCTGCCCCGCCTCATTTTCAATTTTGTAAACATCACTTGCACCGGAATTTGTAATATCTTTCAGCACGCCGTAAACTTCACCTGTGCTTTCGTCTTCAATGCGGCAGGAAAGCAGGTCCTGCACAAAAAAACGGCCCGGGGCCAAAGGCAGCGCCTCTCTTGCCGCAAAAACAGTGCGCTTTATAAATGCTCTTGCCGCCTCCGGCGTTTCTATGCCGGTAAGCTTTAAAAGCACCATGTTTCCGGCGGGCCGCAGTTTTGCCCCGGCTTTGCCGCCACCGTCTTTCGTAAAGTAAACGGTGTCTATTTTGCAAAGCACACCCGGGCTGTCTGCCCAGGGGTAAAGTTTTAGTTCGCCATGCACACCGTGCACCGCTACCAATTCACCAATTTCAATATACGGTTTCATATACATCTCCCGCAAAACGGCAAAACGCCCAATGGGCGTTTTGCTTTTTTATTTTGGGTTTAGTCAATCTCCACTGAAATTTTTTCACCCACCTGGGCCGCCGCCGCGCGCATTACCGAGCGGATTGCCTTTGCAATGCGCCCTTGCTTGCCTATTACCCGGCCCATGTCTTCCGGTGCAACGCTGAGGTGGTACAAAGTAACTTCACCGCCCGGTGCAGTGCTTACCTCCACTTGAACGGCAGCTTTATCCTCTACCAGACCCTGGGCAATTATCATAAGAAGTTCTTTCATGCCTTTTCCCTTCCTGTGCTTGCTTACTCGCCCTTTTCGTTCAGCTTTTTCAAAAGGCTGCGAACCGTATCGGTGGGCTGCGCGCCGGTGGCTATCCACTTGTTGGCTTTTTCCAGGTCAATTTTAACTACACTGGGTTCTTTTGTTGGGTCGTAATAGCCAATTTCCTCAATAAAACGGCCATCACGGGGGAAGCGGGAATCTGCCACAACTACACGGTAAAAAGGTGCTTTTTTTGCGCCCATGCGGCGCAGACGAATTTTAACTGCCATAGTAATCCTCCGAAATATATAAATAGTTTTTGAGCGTATGTAAACCGGCAGGTTTTGTGTGTATTGCCGGTATTTACCTTAATTTTTGCCAAAAGCCAATAAACTAAATTAAATGCAGTTTATTGCGCTTTGTGCAATGGGCTTTTAAAGTGCGGTAGCACATTGCGTTTTAAGCTGTGCCTTGCCATACCGGCAGTTTTACGGCATTGTGCCGGCTGCACCGCAGCAGCTTTGGGTTTAAATGTGCAGGTATTATATTTGCACTGTTTTTACAACATTGTGCCAAGCCGCCTGCGAAATTTTTTGGGGTTTTGTTTAAACTGTTTCATGGCCTTTGAAATTTGTTCGTACTGGCGCAGTAAGCGGTTTACATCCTCCACCCGCGTGCCGGAGCCCGCTGCAATTCTGCGCTTGCGCTTCGGGTCTATCAGTGCCGGCTTTTCACGCTCTTTGGCGGTCATGCTCTGTATCATGGCCTCCATCTTTTTCATTTCTTTTGCGGCGCCTTCTTCATCTTTCACCTGGCCCGCACCCGGCATCATTCCAAGCATGGCGCCAATACCGCCCATCTTGCGCACCTGGGTAAACTGGGCAAGCATATCGTTCATGTCAAACTTGTTTTCCATAAGGCGTTTTGCCGCATTTTTCGCCTCTTCCTCACCTTGGGTTTCCTGTGCCTTTTCAATTAATGTAAGCACATCGCCCATACCTAAAATGCGGCTCGCCATGCGCTCCGGGTGGAAAGGCTCAAGGTCCGGCAGCTTTTCACCGGTGCCGGCAAACAGTATAGGCTTGCCGGTAACCGCCTTTACGCTAAGGGCTGCACCGCCCCTTGCATCGCCGTCCAGCTTTGTCAATATGGTGCCGGCAAGCCCCAACGTCTCGTCAAAACTTTTGGCAACATTAACAGCTTCCTGACCGGCCATGGCGTCAATTACTAAAATACTCTCGTCCACATCGGCGGCGGCTTTTACCCGCACCAGCTCCTGCATCAGCTCTTCATCAACCTGCAGGCGGCCTGCTGTGTCTAAAATAACAACGTCGTCCCCGTAATCTTTTGCCCTGCGCACCGCTTTTTGTGCAATACCCTCCGGTTTTTCACCGTCCAGGGTAAACACCGGCACCTCTGCGGCTGCGCCTAAAATTTGCAACTGTTCCACCGCGGCAGGGCGGTAGGTATCACACGCCACCAACAACGGCCGGTGGCCGTGTTTTTTAAACCAAAGCGCCAGCTTTGCGGCATGGGTTGTTTTGCCCGCCCCCTGCAAACCGCACAGCAACAGCACCGTTGGCGGTTTTGATTTTATGTGTATATGCGCAGCTTCACTGCCCATAAGGGCACTTAGCTCTTCCTGTACAATTTTAACCACCTGCTGTGCCGGGGTAAGGCTGTTCATAACCTCAGCGCCAACTGCACGTGCGCCAACGGTTTCTGTAAAGTCTTTTGCAATTTTGTAGTTTACATCCGCTTCCAAAAGGGCCATGCGCACTTCGCGCATTGCACTTTGTATGTCTGCCTCGGTAAGGCGGCCCTTTTGGCGCAGTTTTTTAAATGCTGCCGTCAGCTTTTCATTTAAACTTTCAAACGCCATGCTTGCCCCCTTCCCTGCGGTGCAGTTTTTTAATAAGTTATGTACCTTTGCTAAATCACTCCTGCTCGGTAATCCCGGCGGCTATCTCAATTATTTCACTTGAAAGGCGAGTGATGTCCTCACTTACGCTGTAGTTGTTACTATTGTAAAACCCAATGTTTTGGGCCAGGCGCGAAATCTCCTCAACGCCTTTTTGCACAGCGCGGTAGCGGGCGGCAAAACCCACCTTCTCCTCAAGCTCCAGCAATATCCCCTCGCCGCGCTTAATGGCGTCTCTTACGCCCTGGCGGCTGATGCCGAAATTTCCCGCAATTTCAGCAAGAGATAAATCATCGTTATAATACTGCTCCATAACTTCCTGCTGCTTGTCGGTAAGCACATCGCCATAGAAATCCAGTAAAAACGATATTTCCAGATTCTTTGCCACAGCTGCACCTTCTCCAGTTCTTTGTGTAAAGTTTTTAACTTTACACTTAATGTATTATACTAAAGCTATACAGCTTTGTCAACGTTTTGTCCGTTCTGCCCTTAAAAGAATATTTGCCTGTAATTTTTTGCTAAAAAATGCTACAATTATGCCATTGTTTTAAAATTTGCCGTCCGGGGGGTAACATGCCAGTATATGAGGGGTACCGCAATGTGCCGGAAATAGGGCCGGTTGTAAAAATGGGGGGGCTTTGCCGTGCGCACGGCGCCGCGGGTATTGTGCTTGCAAAGCTTGAGTTTGGCGGCCCCACCTCCAACATGAGCGATAGGGTTTGTGCAGGCATGTTCCAGCTGGCCGCAGCCAGGGGCGAGCTTGTACCCGGCTGCACCATTACCGAGGCGGCCGGCGGCCCGTTTGCATTTTCCTTTGCTGTGCAAGCTTCCCTTTTCGGTTATAAACCTGTGCTGTGCATGCCCGCCACCGCCAGCGGTGAAGAACGCATACGCCTGCAAGGTGCCGGTGCGCGTATTGTAACCACCCCTATTGAACAAGGTTGGCCCGGTGCAATGGCCCGCGCACTGGAAATTGCAGATGATGAGCGCGGTTACTTTTTAAACTACACTGAAAATGACGACAACCCTGAGGTACACCGCCGAACCACCGGCCCTGAAATTTACAATGCCACCGACGGGATGCTGGATATTTTAGTAGCCGGGGTTGGCAGCGCCGGCACAATAACCGGCACCGCAGAATATTTAAAGGGCTGGGCAGGCAACATACGCGCAGTGGCTGTACAACCCCTTGAAAGCCAGGTGCTTACCGGCGGCTTTGCCGGGCGGCACGGCATTGCCGGCCTTGGCCTGCCTTTTGTACCGGCCAACTACAACCCCTTTATAGTAGATGACATTGTAAACATTGCCACCGGGGATGCCGCGGCAACAGCTGAAGAAGCTTTTACCCTTGACGGCGTGCCTGCAAACGTTGCAGGCGGGGCCGCGCTTGCCGCTGCACTGGCCCTTGCCAAAAAACCGGAAAATGCAAGCAAGCGAATTGTGGCCGTAGTGTGTGGCAAGCGGCCATTTTAACTTTCACTTCCTTTCGGAAGTTGAAAAGATGCTGCCAAACACAACCGAACTTTTATTTTAACTGTGCCTTTGCGCCCTTTATTTTAGCCTGCCAAAACAGCAAGTTTTGGCGGGTTTTGTAATGTAAAAATTTATTTTTCAAAAAA
>JAVBRS010000142.1:0-2979 GCA_031547715.1 Oscillospiraceae bacterium | reverse complement strand
ACCACTAAATAAAAAGCCGCCTTTATAGCAAGGCGGCTTTTTTAATGTTGTAATTCTCTGTACCGGCCTAAGGTAGTGAATTTTTGCACCATGTTTCTTGGGGCTACCCACTGTTGCGAACCTTGCGGTGGCCCTTGCCTTCACTTTTGGGTATTGGGTTCATGCTGTTTAGCATTTATCACATGCCTAGTTTTGAAGTTTTGCACACAGTGCAAAACTTAGCTTGCCGCAATAAATTTATGGCTTAGAATAAACTTAAAGCGGCCAAGCCCACATTCGGCTTTACAGCCTTAGGTTCAGTGTGTTTTCGCTTGCTGCACTGCTTGCTATGAATTTTTGCACACAGTGCAAAACTTAGATTGCCGTCACTATGCTAATTTTCAGCGCTCGCTGTAGGCGGCAAAGCATGGCCCCTTCCCACCCTAGCCAATCAAACTTCGCCGCTTTGCGCCTCGTTTTCTTGGGGGCGGTCTCACGTTGTTTGTCGCTTTGCGCCAAGCCAACATTCGGCCATAAGCATGGCCCCTTCCCACCCTAGCCAATCAAACTTCGCCGCTTTGCGCCTCGTTTTCTTGGGGGCGGGCTCACGTTGTTTGTCGCTTTGCGCCAAGCCAACATTCGGCCATAAGCATGGCCCCTACCGCACTTCCACTGCAAAATAGTAAATTATACTGCCTTTTTTAAAGCCTGCCTCTATACAAAAAACATAAATGCCCGGCTGGCTTGGGGTTACAACTTCCCCGCTTATAATGCTAAAGTTAGGGTTGTTTAGCCCATCTGCCCGCGAAACTTGCAGGTGTATATAATCACTTGTGAAATGAATAACCACCGGCAGCTGGGCGCCTACCTGCAGTACCTGCAGCGGCAGGTCTTCCAGCGATACCGTCGGGCTGCGCCTTATAGTGGTTAAAAAGTTCCATTCATAACCGGCGCGTATAACAGCCTGCACATTATACCCAACGCTAACTGTAATCTGCGGCAATGCACTTTCCGGGTCAAGGGAATCAATACTTTCTTTAATAAGCAAGCTTGCAACTGCAGAAAGGGCAATTAAAAAACCCGCAGCAAGTACTTTGCGCACAAATTGCCTGGGTAACTTGGGCATCCATTGGCTCATTCCTGTACCCCCGCTTCCATTGGTGGGTTTTGCTCCGGTACAAGTTCTCCGTTTCCAGCCCGCAACTTAAGTTGCCGGTTTATATGTTCAGACGCAACCCCGTAAACAAGGGCAAAAGCAGGCACGCCAACCATTATGCCAGCAACACCAAAGGCGGCGCCGCCAACAATAATGGCAAACAGCACCCATAAAGGTGAAAGGCCCAGTGAATCTCCTAATATATAAGGGCCAAGAATGTTTCCGTCAAACTGCTGTATTGCAAGTATTAAAACAAAAAATATAACCGCCTGCACAGGGTCTACTAAAAACAATATTAAAATGCCTGGTATTGCACCAATAAACGGGCCGAAAAAAGGCACAACATTTGTAATGCCAACAACTACGCTTATAAGTAAGCTGTATTCCAGGCCCAAAATAAGCATTGAAAAAAAACAGAGAAACCCTATGATGGTGCTGTCTATAACCTTGCCCCCCAAAAAACGTGAGAACACGTAATTCGCGCGGTGGCAAAGTTCCAACACCCTGTCCACTTTATCCACCGGCGCAATTCCGCGCACTGCTTTTTTGAACTGGCGTTTGAGCTTGTCCTTGCCCGCCAACATGTAAAGTGATACCACCATGGTCATTAACACATTTACAGCCCCTGAACTTATTGCTATGGTTGCAGATATTGCCCTTGGCAGCATGTCTATCAAAACAACATTCGCTTGCGCAATAAGCTCGGCCCAGGCGTCCTGCACCAGCTCTACACCATTCAACTCCTGACGGAACATTTGGCCTACCCATGTAACCAGCCTGCCCAAGTCCTCCGCATAGGATGGCAGGTTTTTAAACAGCATCTGCACACTGGCTGAAAGCTCCGGCAGGAGGAAAGAGAAGATAACAATGCAAACAAGGGCTGAAAGCAGCAGTGTCATTGCAATGGCCATAACCCTTTTGTGGCGCATGCCGCTAGCCTGGTTTTCAAAATAGTTAACAATTGGGTTTAAAACATAGGCAATTACAAACGCCCATATAAACGGCGAAAAAATGCTTATAACACTTTTTATTGCGGCAATGCAAAGGGTGAAATTGTTTAAAAAATAATAAAACAAAACCCCGGCTAAAACCACTATTAAATTTCCAAGTGTTTTTCGCAAGTTTATTTTACTCATGGGTACCTCGCTTAGTATTTTCAGGTGCTGTTCGGTAATTTTAAAAAATGGCAAGCCTTTTTTAATACGCTTTTACAATACCATAGCAAGCCTTAAAAAGCTAGCGTTGTATTTGCTTTTTGGCGTGCTATACTGAATGTAACTACTTATAAAGGAGGCATTTATGGAATTTGTTACACGCCCTGCAACTATTGATGATTTAGACGACCTTGTTAAAGTTGAAGCCAGTTCCATGCCCGGCGGCGGGTACATGTACGACAACCGCAACTTTTATTTCGGTGGTACAAACAAAGGTGAAATGATTGCCGCTTTTGCCGGGGAAGAGATGGTTGGCATGGGCCAATATTCTGTTCTGCCAGGTGGGTTTGGCTGGCTTGAAATTTTGCGGGTGAAAAAAGAATGGCAAAATAAAGGTGCCGGCAAGGCTATTTACAAGCGTTATATGCAGCTTGCCGAGGAGCTTGACGCCCCGACAGTTGCGATGTACACCGGCGCCACCAACCTTGCGAGCAAAGGCCTTGCCGAGAAGCACGGTTTTACCCTTGCAGCCCACTACACAGAGTATGCCCTGCCTTTAAGTGCAAAAACACCTTTGGAGCCCCATTGTTTTGAAAAGGTGCGCGAACCTGCAAAAGCAAAAGCTTTAATTGAGCCGCACCGCGGCGGTTGGGGGCCGTTTATGGGCCTTAACCGCACCTTTATGCGCTA
>JAVBRS010000090.1:0-9671 GCA_031547715.1 Oscillospiraceae bacterium | reverse complement strand
GGTGTTAATTGCCCCTTCTGCCGCTACAGTACTGCCCGGCTCCCTGCCGGCCGGCGCCCCCATGGTTGATGAAAACGCATTACTTGCAGGCATTGAAGAAAGCCTTTCCGGTACGCGCGCTTTTCTACCCTTAACCCAGGCACTAACCAGTGCGGCAAACATTGAAAACAGCTATATTTACTACCGTACAGACCACCACTGGACATCCCATGGCGGGGCTTATACGGCTTACTGTGTTTGGGCCGCCGCAAACGGCTATACCCCGTTTGATAAAACCGGGTACACTGAAAAAGCGGTGCTTGATTTTTACGGTACACTTTATTCAAAAAGCAAACTTTACAACACCATACCGGACACAATTATTTATTACGAAATACCCGGCGCCACCCTTGCCCTTGGTGAAAAAACGCTGCCGCTTTATAAAAAAGAAGCATTTGAAACCAGAGATAAATATGCTGCATTTATACAGGGCAACAACAATATTTCAACTTTACTTGGCGGTGCGGGCAGCGGCCGGTGCCTTTTAATAAAAGACAGTTATGGCAACAGCTTTGCGCCTTACCTGCTTGCCAATTTTGAAGAAGTGGATGTTGTAGACCTGCGTTTTTACATGGAGTCAATTGATAAATTAATTGAAAGCCGCCAATACGATGAAATTATTATACTTTACAGCCTTGCCAGTTTTGAAACTGAAACAACAATTGTGAAGCTGAATTTGAATATTTAAGGTTTTAACTTATGTATAAGAAATAAAGTAATGGGGGGGGGGAAATAATATGGCAGACAATAATATGAACGGTAAAAACCCTGAAGAAAACACATGTGACAATAATTCTTCTGCGCAAAGCCCCGCACAAGATGCCCCCATGCAAGAAAATGAGACCATTGCAAATAAAACAAATTTTGTTGCAACATATATGACAATAGGTACTTCTGTCGGCATTACTTTAGGTGTTGCTTTTAAAAATATTGGTTTGGGCTTATGCATTGGCACATGTGTGGGTTTGTGCATTGGGGCGGCTTTGCAAAAGCAAAACGGTAAAAGCAACTAGCATGCAGCGTGTGTAACATGCTTTTTGCATGGCCTGCACAATTAAACAATTTACTTATAAGCGTTTTATAAAATAAAAGCAGTATCTTTAAGATACTGCTTTTATTTTATAGGTATTTTTAAATAGCTGCCACATATTTTCCGTTGCTTATCGCCGCACTTCTTATTCCTTTAACAGTTCCAATCTATCTTAACGTGGTTTTGCTCATCAGGCACAGCAATTTCCGCCAATGCCATTCGCATTTTTTCACATTCCGCTTCCGCAGTTTTAAGCAAAACCTCCCAGGGGGCATCCTCGCCAAGTTTATCGTAGGCTATGGCCAGGGCACCGTATAGGGCAAGCCCAAGGGCGCTTGGTGTATTGTAAACACCCATAACCGCAGTTTCAACGGCGCGTGCTGCGCCTTGGGCGGCAGCATTGCCACCTGCTTCTTTTGCGGCCAGGCGGCAGGCGTTTGCCGCCGCTTTTACTTCTGTTAGTGGCAAGCTGCCCGTTAAAAATGCGCCCGCCGTTGTAAGTGCCCCTGCAGGGCGTGGGTCGTTTGGGTAAAACTTCTCATAAAGCGGCAAAATGTGCTTTTGCGCATACGCCGTGCACCACAGGCCAATTGTTTTTTTATTTTGTGTAACAATTAACCTCATTAGCGCTTTAATATACGGTGCTTCAAGGTCGCTTAGCATTTTTCGCTGCTGTTTCATAACTGCTTTCCCCCTATTATAATTTGGCACTTTTAACACGCAGGTTCATCTCTTTGTAACAGTAAACTTTCACCTGCATTTACGGGCGCAGCGCAGGCGCACTTAGTCTTCGCCCTCATCGTTTTCCTCTTCTTCGCTTTGTGCTAGCCACTTATTAAAAGCCTCATCCAAGGCAAACTGTTTGTCGCTGATTGCCACAGCAAGTTCCGCCATGCGTGAAGGGTCTTTTGTAACCTCCTCAACGTATAAAAGGTTTTCAAGTTCTTGCAGGTCAGCCTGCAGGCATTCAACCTCTGCTTCAAGCTCTTTAAGGCGCAAGCGGCGCTCTGCTTTTTGGCGGCGCTGTTCTTTAAGGTTTTTGGCCATACCCGTATTTTTTAGGGCAGCACCTGCCACCGGCATTTCCACGGCGGCGGTGCGCGTTAACAAAGCGTTATAATCTTCATACATTTTCCAGCCGCCGGCTTCTAAATACAAAACCGGGCAGCTTAACACCTGCATTAAATACCTGTCGTGGGTAACTACTATTAAAGTGCCTTTGTAGGCGCAAAGGCCGCCGGTAAGGGCCTCACGCGCGTATATGTCAAGGTGGTTTGTGGGCTCGTCCATAAATATCAGGTTTGCCCGCTCAAGCACCATTTGGGCCAGGCGCAGTTTTGCAAGCTCCCCGCCGGAAAGGGCGTTTACCGGTTTATATACATCTTCGCCGTAAAAGCAAAACAACGCCAGGTGGCTGCGCACTTCAAGCTCTGTCATGCGCGGGTACGCATTCCAAAGGGCATCTATAACCCTGCCCACTGCACGCACCTGTTGCTGTTCAAAAACTGAAACCACTGCCCCCTGCCCCAGGCGCACACGGCCTGCCGCAGGTGTAATTTTGCCACTTAACACCTTCAAAAAGGTTGACTTGCCCGCACCGTTAGGGCCCGCTACCACTAACCGCTGGCCGCGGCGCAGCAGCAGGTTTAATCCGCTTACAAGGTCTTGCCCTCCTGCTTTTACATCAAGGTTTTTCACCGTCACCAGTTCTTCGTACGGCGTTATATCAAAATCAAAACGCAACTTCATTTGTGGGTGGCCGGTTTTAGGTTTTTCGGTAATTTGCATTTTTTCAAGTGTTTTACGCCTGCTTTTCGCCATGTTAGATGTAGAAGCTCTGGCCAAATTACGGGCGACATAGTCTTCCAACTTTGCAACCTTTTCTTTATCGGCCTGGTATGCTTTTTCCTGCAGCTCCAGCGCTGCCGCCTTTTGCATTGCAAAAGCAGAATAATTGCCTTTATAGGCGGCAAGCTCGGTGTCTTCAATCTCCCATATGTGGGTGGTTACCCGGTCAAGGAAAAACCTGTCGTGTGAAACTACAACAATTGCCCCTTTATACGCCAGCAAAAACTCTTCCAACCAGTTTAAAGTGTCAAAATCAAGGTGGTTTGTTGGTTCATCCAGTATTAAAATATCCGGCTTGCTGAGCAACAGCTTTGCAAGCGCAAGGCGGGTGCGCTCACCGCCGGATAAAACCGCAACCGGCTTTGTATATACAGCAGGCGGAAAGCCCATGCCCGAAAGCACTTTTTTTATTTCATGTTCGAATGCATATCCGCTTTTGGCTTCAATAAACGCCGCAAGCTCCCCGGCTTTCGCAAGCTGCCCGGCATTGCCGCCGCCGGCCATGGCATGCTGCAAACCTTCAAGTTCCTCAATTTTATCCAGCACCGGGCGGTAAGCTTCCTTTGCTTCGTCGTATAAATTTTTGCCTGTGCCAAGGCCGCCATTTTGCTCTAAATAGCCTGTTTCCACATGGCTGCCTATGCGCTTCTCGCCGGCTGTTGGGGCTAACTGGCCGGTTAACACACGCAGAAATGTAGTTTTGCCTGCGCCGTTCTCGCCCACTACACCCACCCGCTCGCGGGCATTAAGTGTTAGGTTTATATTTTGTAATATGGTAGCTTCACCAAAGCTAACCCCAATGTTCTGTAATGTTATAAGCATAAGTAAGCCCTTCAAAAAAAGCTGCCATATAAAAATATGGCAGCTTTTTGTTTTTTAAAAACTGCAGTGGGCGCATTGGCTGCTGCGCTTAAGTGTTGTGCTGTTACATGTACAAAAAAACTCACTGTCTGTGTATTTTGCCAACCAATTGCCAATTTCTTTATAGTAATTATTTCTATTAACTTCGTTAAGTACTTCATGGCGGGCATTTTCAAACAGCATAAGTGTTACATCCTCTACGCCCGCATTTTTTAACAAAGCGTCAACCGCCTCAACCCCTGCGCCGAAATTGCCAACTGGGTCTTCTTTGCCTGAAACAAGCAGTACAGGCATATTTTTTGTAAGCCCATTCGCCCAGGCCTGCGTGCTTACAAAATTCATGGCCACCAGCACATCTCTGTATGCGGAAACGGTAAATTTGAAACCGCAAAGCGGGTCTGCAATGTATTTGTTCACCTGTTCTTCATCAAAACTAAGCCAGTCAAATTCTGTTCTCGGGTTTTTAATTTTGTTGAATGCAAAAAGCCCGTCAACCATTTTTGAATGCGCACGGGCACCTTTTGCAGCAACAACACCTGAAACCAATTTTACCCCCACACCTGCCGCAGGGTTAGGCCCTGATGTACCCATAAAAATAACACCGTTAACCAGGTCGCTGTATTTTGCGGCATAAACCCTTGCAAATATAGAGCCCATGCTGTGGCCCATTAAAAAAATAGGCAGCTTTGCATTTTCTTCACATATTATTTTTGTAAGTGCAGCCATATCTGCCACAACAACGGCGTCTCCGTTATTCTGTGCAAAAAAGCCCAAATCTTCTTTTTGGGCGGTGGGGCCATGGCCCAAGTGGTTTGCACCATACACCACAAAGCCCCTGCCCACCATGTAATGGGCAAAATCCTCATAGCGGGCAATGTGCTCTGCCATGCCGTGGGCAATTTGCAGCGCACCAATGGGTTTATGTACATCATCCCAGTATTTCACTGCAAAAATTTCATTTTTGCCATCAGCAGATGGGTAGCTAAAACTTTTTGTGTTCACTGGCATAAAGTTCCCAATCCTCTCCCATTAGAATTTGTAAAACTTCATCGTAGTTTTCGGCAGTGTAGGTTGGCTTTATATCGGTATCATTATCAAGGCAGCCCGGGTTATACCAGCAGGTGTCAACGCCAAAACCATTGCCGCCCGCAATATCTGCACTAAGGCTGTCGCCTACAACAAGTATTTTGGGTTTATTGGTAACCCCAAGTTTTTCAAGCGCATAAGTAAAAAATTTACCAGCCGGTTTTGCTGCGCCTGCATCTTCTGAATTTATAACTAAATCTATATACGGGGCAAGGCCGCTTGCGTCAATACGCCCCCCCTGCACACGTGAGTCTCCGTTGGTTATAATAGCCACCGTCGCCCCCTCTGCTGCCGCTTCCAGCATTTCAGCTGCACCGTGGTAGGGGTAACCGGCTTTTGCCAGCTTTTCAAAGTAAAAATCGTTAATTGCCGCGGGCTCGCCATGCAAATTAAGCTGGCTAAGCAACATGTTAAAGCGGGCGGTAACAAGTTTTTCTTTTTTTATCTCCCTTTTTTCATAAGAGCGCCAAAGTGCCGTATTAATGCGTTCATACATAGCTTTCGCCTCTTGTGTTGTGGGTATATTAAAGTGCAAAAACGTCTCATGCAGGGCTTCTTCTTCGCCTTTTTGAAAATCTAAGAGTGTGTGGTCTAAATCAATCAATAGGCAGTTATACCGGTACATTGAAAAGCCCCCTTTTACTAATTGTCAAATTCACCTTTTGTTGTTCGCATAAAAAGTTGGCCAAGTGCGGCATCAGTGTCTACACCTTCATACAAAATGCTGTGTACAGCGCTGCAAATAGGCATTTCAACCCCGTGTTTTGCCGCCAAACCAATCAATGCCTTTACCGTTGCCGCGCCTTCTGCAAGCTCAGTATATCTTTCGCCTTTTACAAATTTTTCACCGAAGGCACGGTTGTGGCTGTGCGCACTGAACAATGTTGCCTCATAGTCTCCTAAGTGGCAAAGGCCGTAGGCTGAAAGCCCATTGCCGCCAAGCGCGGTTATCAGCCTTGCAACTTCCCTTGCGCCGCGCGCCATTAGTGCACCTTTTAAACTTGTAAGGTCTTTCCCGTCCAGCATGCCGGCTGCTATACCTACCACGTTTTTTGCAGCTGCGCCAATTTCACTGCCAATAATGTCGTTGCCAATGTAAAGGCGTATAAGCTCGCTTGAGAACTTGCCCACAATATCTCTTGTAACGGCGGCATCGTTTGAATCTACCACTTGGCAATTGGGCACCCCGCGCATAAAATCTTCAACATGGCCGGGGCCAACCCAAACAGCCACATTAATTGGCTGTTTAATTTCACTTTTCATAATTTGGGTCAGTGTGCGGCCTGTTTCAGCCTCTATGCCCTTCATGCATAAAATAAAAGTTTTCCCGGCAATGGGGTAATTGTTGAGCTCTGCGGCAAAACTGCCCATTGCCTGTGCACTAATTGAAATAAAAATATATTCGGCCCACTCAAGGGCAGTTTCAAGGTTTGTCTCAAGCTGTATCGCCTCGGGCAGGGTTACATATTTATTCTGCCGGCCCTCTTGCAAAACTTGCATACTCTCGGCGCCTTCACGGCCCCACAGCAAAACATCGTGGTTGCGGCTGTGGTATGTTGCAAGAAAAGAGCCCCACCGCCCGCACCCTAAAACTGATATTCTCATTAATTATCCCCTTATAAAATGTATCAACCCTCGGTTAGAACTCTTCAGTTTTAACCGCCAACGCTGCTATCTATATGTTCACCGGTTGTAGCTGCCGGTGGTTCCGTGCTTGGCTGCTCTGTTCCGGACGGGGGCGGGCTTGTGTCAGGTACACTTTCAGATGTACCCGTAGAAACAGAAACACTGGAAGATGCCGGCGTTGTGGAAGATGCCGGCGTGCTGGAGGATGCCGGCGTGCTGGAAGATGCCGGTGTGCTGGAGGATGCCGGTGTGCTGGAAGATGCCGGTGTACTGGAAGATGCCGGTGTGCTGGATGAACTTGAAACAGTGGATGAATTATAATATGTGCTGGAGTCGGAAGAATCGCTTGAGCTTGAATATGAATTTGATGAAGAGTCTTGAGAACTGCTTGAATCTTGCGCAGGGGGTGCCGGTGCATAGCGGCGTGTGGGAACGTTTTTAACTGTCGGCCGTGTATCTTTACTTGTGTATGCATGGGTGCGCACATATTCCAGCAAAACTTCATACCCGGAAGCCATTAAATGAATGCCGTCGGAGGCGACATAGGTTTCCTTCATAAACCCGTCGGTGCCGCGCAGCGCTTCGCTGCTGTTTAAAAACATATAGCCTTCTTCACTGCACATTGTGGCAAGTGCGTAGTTGAAATTGTCAATTGTTTGCATTGTTATCGCTTTGTTGGAGCGGTTTCTGCCTATTGGCACAATGGAGTTTATAATAATGTCTGCGTAGGGGTATGCATTTTGTATAGCTTTAACCGCCTGCCGGTAGGTGGCAATAAATGCCTCTGTGCTTGTGCCGACAGTATTGTTTGTGCCAAAATTTAAAATAATGCGGCGGGGTTGCAACAGCTTCACCGCCTGCGGTATTGTAACCGGGTTCTCGTAGCCTACAAAATACACGCAGGCCTCATACTGAACAGACTGAATACCCATTGACGGTATGCCGATCACATTCTGCAGCGAAAGGCCAATATAGGTAAGGCCTGCCGTATTGGAATCTCCGATAAAAAGGGTATCTTTTATATAAGCATTGCCCGCATCTGCCGTTTCAGGCAGCAATGTATCGCCAAATTTCTCAGCAGTTATAGCAAGGCCCGTAGGGTCATACTGAGAATCCGCCAGCGGGTCAACAGAGCCACTGCCAATGGCCACCGGGTAAGATGGCAAGCTGCTGTCATCGCTTGCTGTAACACCGGAAAGCAAAACCGCAACCGTAATAACTATTATTGCGGCAATAATACCCACTGTTGCCAGAACTGCAGTGCGCTGCCTTTTGGGCAAAGAATTAAAATAAATTCCACAGGCTTTAAAAAAGCGCACAATCCATGGCTTTTTCTTTTTAGCAGCACCCTGTGTGCGCACCCTGTTGGGGCTTTGGTAATTTGGCATATCCGTACCTGCTTTACATAAAATTATAAATTTAAAATTAAACTGATGTTTCTGTCACTTCGCAATAGTATACCACCTTTTAAAGTAAATTCCAATAATTAGTGGTTAAAAACACCGCTTAAAGCTAAAAAGGTACAGCGCAATTTCCCGGCTGTACCTTTTTATATTAATTAAAAACTGCTAAACCCCTGGGCTATATTGCTTTGTCCTCTTCTATTAAAATGCGCAGCGCCTCACAGGCCACCTTAGCTGTAATATGCATGTCTGTAAAGGCCATAATTGAGGATGCCCTGCACCCCCTAATTGAAGATATGACAAATATAGCCGCCGACTCCATTTCGCTTGTCATAACATTGCCGCGGCGCCAAGCTTCCCACCGCTCTTTCAGGCGTGCTTCATTGGGCATTGTCTGCGGTGCATGCTGGCCGTAAAAACTGTCTTTGCTTTGGGTTATCCCCTCTGCAAAGTTGTAATTAAGTTTTTTGGCCGCCCTTGCCAGGGCATCAACCACATGGCGGTCTGCAACCGCCGGGTACTCAATGGGTATATAGTGTATGGTTGTACCTTCATCACGTACAGCAGCAGTGTTAATAACACCATCCAGCGTTTCATCAAAGGCGGCGTCGCACACACGGCCGGCAGTGCCAACACGTATAAATGTGTGCCCGCCACATTTAATAAGTTCTTCCATTGCTATGGCGGTGGACGGGCAGCCCATGCCTGTGGAAGTTACCGAAACTTTTACACCGTTTATGGTGCCGGTATAGGTTTTGTGCTCACGGTTATGGGCAACCAACTGTGCGTCATCAAAATAGCCTGCGATAAGTTCTGTTCTAAACGGGTCGCCCGGCAGCAGTACATAGCCGCCTATATCCCCCTCTTTTAAGTGCACATGGTACTCTGTTCCGTTTGGGCCTTGTAACATAACCTGCCTCCTTTTATTGTAAGAAGCGGTAAAATTACCGCATACCTTTGTCATACGGCTGGCCGGCGGCTGCCGGGCCCGCACTGTTTTTAGAGGTGAACGCAAGCACCAGCAATGTTGCAACATACGGCAAGGCCTTGAACACCGCATTGGGCAGCCCTAACGCCACAAGGAACGGTATGCCTGAATAGGCGGAGGCAATGGTTTTCATGAAGCCGAAGAAAAATGCAGAAAGCGCAATGCGCACCGGCTTCCACTGGCCAAAAATTAGCACGGCAAGCGCCAGAAAGCCGTACCCTGCCACTGTTGCATCAAAGGTTGTGGTGGTTGGCACTACGTAAATAAGCCCACCAACGCCGCCGAGAAACCCGGATATCATAACACCGCTATAACGTATTTTATATACACTGATACCGACAGAATCTGCAGCTTGCGGGTGCTCGCCGCAGGCGCGCAGCTGAAGGCCGAACTTTGTTTTATATAAAACAAAGGTGGCAACCGCCAAAATTCCAAAGCCAATAAAAGTTGTAATATAAGTATTTTGAAAGAAAATTGGCCCTATAAAAGGAATGTCGCTTAGCACAGCTACTTTTTTAATTATAAACACGTTTTTGAAGCCGACCTGCTGCACATTTTGTATTACACGGGCCACAAAAATACAGGCAGCAGGGGCTATCATATTCAGCGCAGTTGCGCTTATGGTTTGGTCTGCTTTCAGGTGTATGGCTGCAAAGGCATGCAAGCCGGTGAACAGCGCCCCGCTTACCCCTGCTATAAGCAACGCCAGTAAAAGCAGCGCTTGTCCGTTCATGCCTGTGCCCGCTGCCTGCATTTTATTAATGAACAAAACGCCCATAAAAGCGCCCAT
>JAVBRS010000111.1:0-7431 GCA_031547715.1 Oscillospiraceae bacterium | reverse complement strand
GTTTTTGTTTTTTGGTGTTTTTGCATTTTGCAACGGTTTGGGCGGCCTTTTAGCACGGTGCTTTGTAAGTGCGCCTACCCCGGTGTTTGCCCCGGGCGGCTGGGGGGTTATATCTGCGCTTTTATTCAGCTGTGCTTTACCTGCCATTGCAGAGGAGTACTTTTTTCGCGGCGGTGTACAGGGGGCTTTTTTGCAGTGGGGTGAAGGGTTTGCCGTAATATTAACTGCTGTAATTTTTGCGCTTTTACACCGCGGGGTGCCTGCGGTGCTGCCCGCCTTTTTTATGGGGGCTTACCTTGGCTATACTGTACACGCCACCGGCAGCCTTTTTCTTGCAACGCTTTTGCATTTTTGTAACAACCTGTTAATTTGCATTTTGGAAATATCAAAGTTGCGCCTTAATGCTGTGTCTGCTTTGGGGGTTGCTGTTTGGGTGTTTGGAATATGTATTTCACTGGGGGTTTGTGGTGCCGTTATATACAAAACGGCGCCGCTGCCAAAATTGAGCAGCACCGTAACCGGCGAGATTTTGCCCCGCTTACAACAATTAACTAAAGCAAAGCTATTTTGCGTTAGCACCTGTTTGCTTTTACTTGTTTTACTTTTTGGGGTATGTGGGTATGTGTGATATTGCGAAAGAAGATGAGTTTTTTATGAAAAAAGCCCTTGCGCTGGCAGTGCAGGCGGCCGGTGAGGGTGAGGTGCCGGTTGGTGCGGTTATTGTGCAAAATGGGCTGGTGGTTGGCAGCGGCTACAACCGAAGAGAGGGTGACAAAACAGCCCTTGCGCACGCAGAGGTGTTGGCGATAGCTGAAGCTTGCAAAACCCTTGGCGGTTGGCGGTTGCCGGAATGTACATTGTATGTAACACTGGAGCCCTGCCCAATGTGCGCCGGTGCGGTTATAAACAGCCGTATCAGCAGGGTGGTTTACGGCGCAAAAGATGCCAAGGCCGGGTGTGCCGGCTCGGTAACGGATTTGTTCAGCATGCCTTTTAACCACAAACCTGCAGTGGTTGCGGGCGTGTTGGAAGAAGAATGTAAAAGTGTTTTGAAAACTTTTTTTGCAAAACTTAGAAGATAAGAAGATAGAATTACAGGTGAAAATGCACAGGTTTTGGGCAGGTAAAAATTTGAATTCTGCAAACTGCATTCAAAAATGTTTGCTGAGGGCACGCCGGTGCGGTACAGGCCCAAAAAGCAAAGTTCAGGTTGCTTCACGGTAAATGGCGTGCGCAATAAGCGCCGCAGCAGAAGTGCCGCAGGCTGCGGGTGGCTGCAAACTACCTGACTGCGAAACTGTGAAAACCGGCCTGCCTTTTTGTTAGCTACACGGCAAAGGGCGGGGGTACGGTGCGGTGCAATAAGCGCCGCAGCAGAAGTGCCGCAGGCTGCGGGTGGCTCAGAGTGTAATTGCAGGGGAAATTAAGGCGGAACTTTTTTTAAAAAAATTGTTTAATATAAAACACTATTATGGCAAAAGTTAAAACCGAGCTATAATAAAAGGAAGCACCGCTAACGGTACTTCCTTTTATTATTTACACAGCCTGCCTTAAAGTACATTTTGTATGTTTTTAAATGCAAGCTTAACCTTTTGGTATCAGGCAGAACGGGTGGCCTGCGGGGTCAATCATAACTTTAATTCCGTCAAAATACTGTGTGGTTGCAACGGTGGCGCCGCAGGCAATAGCGTGGGCAATACCCGCTTCAAGGTTATCTGTGTAAAGGTCAAGGTGGGCCATTTGGGCCTGCTTGCCATCCTCCCACGGCCAAACCGGGGGCTGGTAACCCTCAACCGTTTGGAAGGTTATGTGCACACCATCACCGGCGGCACCGGCGTAGCCCTCATGGGGTATGCTCACCTCCCAGCCGAAGAGTTTGCCGTAAAATTCTGCAAGGGTTTTTGCGTCGGCGCAATCGTATGTCATGCCGGAGTAATAAATTTTATTTTCCATTTTTTGCTCCTTTATTATGTGCTGTGCAAACACTTTGCACAGCTGTGTTAGTTTAATTATAACAAGTATTTTAATTATTAACAGCAAAATTTAGCGTTAGTTAAAAGAATTTAAAGTTTGCTACAAAGCGGCCGCTACAGCACTATAAAAGTAACCCCCGGTGGCAACACCGGGGGTTACTTTATAAAAATTTTTATGTGTTAAATGGTTTAAGCGCCAGCTATTGGCGCTGCTGCTTCGGGTGCAAATTTTGCTTTGTTTTTAAACAAAAGTAAAAACAGTACAATGCAAATGGCAACTAAAACAGCGTAGGCGGCCCAGGCGGTATAGTAACTGCCGGTTTTGTCATATATGCTTGCAGTAACCGGAGAGCCAAACGCCATACCAAGGTTGCTTGCAAGTGTAACAATACTGTAAATATTGGCATAATCTTTTGTGCCAAACAAGCTTTGTGTAACAACCGGGTAGGCCACTGTAGCGAAAGAAATGCCAATGCTTGACATGATGACGGCGGCGTATAAAAAAGGTTTGCTTGCAGCAAAAAGCAACAATATATATGTGCACAGCAACATTGAAAGCGAGAGCAAAGCGCCCCGCTTAGCGCCGATGCTGTCAAAAATTTGGCCCAACGCTATTTTGCCGGCAGCAAGGCAGCCCATTAGCATTGCGCCAATGCTTGCGGTAAAAGCAAGGTCAAAACCAAGGTCGCTAACATACGGCACAAGCTGCTGCATAAGGCTGGAACAGCCTGCGGTTACCATAACTGCAATGGCAAGCCAAACATAGAAAAGAGGTATTTTACGCACCTCTGCACCGGTGAGGCCAACGGTTACATTGCCGCTTGAATGCTCTTTCGGGTAGCCGCCGTATGGTTCAAGGCCCATATCTTCCGGCCGGTTTTTAATTAAAAAGAAGGTGCATGGCACCACCGCGGCAAACATTAGCACCGCCAAGATAAAGTAGGTGCGCTGGTAACCCTGGCTAACAATAAGGTTGCTGATAAAGGGAGTAAGGAAGATGCCGCCGAAGCCGCTGCCGGTAAAGGCAAGGCCCAGGGCGAGGCCCCGCTTTTCAGTGAACCAACGTGTCATAAGCGTGGAGATGGGGATCATTGTCATGGAGAGGCCCAAAAGGCCAAGTACAAAAGAAATTATGTAGTATAAATATATACTTTTAGCAACGGAAAAACCGGCGTAAACTACAGGCAATAAAACCGAGCAGAACATCATGACCTTTTTGACATTGAACCTTTTAATAATGCCCCCGAGAAATAAAGACACAACCATACCGGAAACAGAATAAAAGGTGGTGTTTAAGGAGAAAGCCTGCCGTGTAATACCCAAAGCCTCGCTTACCGGCTTAACAAAAAGGCTTACACAGTTACTTACAATACATACAACAAAGCACATTACCATAAACCCGGCAAACACTATAACCCAACCGTAGTGGATGCCGCTTTTTTTAGGCGATATTTCAGACGCTGGCATAAAAACTCCTCTTTCAAAAAGGCCGGTTTGTGGGCGGGGGTAAACTAAGGCGGGGTGGGCCGCCTGCAAACGGCCGAATAGGTGTACAGGCCATATTATAGCACCAAATTTTTGCAATTACAACAGTGCGGCTTTTGTAAAACAGGGCATGTTGCACAATGCATATAAATTGAATATAATGCATAAAATAACAGAAAAATTGGCTTGCAATATTTGCAATTACTGTATTTTAATGTAAATAAGCATATATCGGCGATATACTTATAAAAAATATATATATTTTAATATATTAAATGTTTTTGCCCAAAAATTAATAAAAATAATAAAAATTCAGGAATTGATATTTAATAATTATGCGCTATAATTATACAATATAAATTTCATTCAGAAAGAGGTACACAATGAAAAAGGTTATTGCACTTTTAGCGGCTTTTTGTTTTACGCTGGCAATGTTTACGGCCTGCGGCGGCGGTGCAGCCCCCAAAACAAAACTGGAGCAGATTAAAGAGGCCGGTGTTTTGCGTGTTGCAACCAGCCCGGACTTTGCGCCGAGTGAGTTTAAAGACCCCATTACCGGCGAAGTACTTGGCAGTGACATTTTTGTGGCACAGTACATAGCAGATTACCTGGGTGTTGAGCTTGAGATTATAGAGATGGATTTTAAAGCTTGCCAGGTTGCAGTTAGCACCGGCGCCGCAGACATAAGCCTATCAGGCTTTGCTGCCACACCGGAGCGGCAGGAGAACTTTATCTGCAGCATCTATTATGGTGCCAGCAACGATTCAGATTACCAGGGCTTTTTAGTTATGGCGGATATGGCAGACGTTTACAATACACCGGAAGCATTTGCCGGCAAGGTTGTAGCAGTGCAAAATGCCTCTCTTCAGCTAAATTTGGTGCAGGAGCAACTGCCGGAAACTGTGGTGCTTGAATACATAACAAACATTACAACCGGGGCTTTAATGCTGGCTTCCGGCCAGGTGGATGCCCTTGCCACAACTTACAGCACAGGCACGCTGCTTAGCCAGAACTATGACGGCCTTGCAATGGCCGCCTTCCGCCTTGATTACACAAGCCAGGGTACGGTTGCACTTATTCAGCTTGGGCAGGATGACTTGGCCGCAGCTGTAAATGAGGCACTGGAAGACATGAACGCAAATGTTGACTGGGCCGAGATACGCGCACTGTACACAGACATGGCTGCAGAGCTGGGCGTAACCAACGAATAAAACCGGTGGCTGATGCCGAAAAACAAACAACAGCTGGGTAAACGGCGTGTTTTGCGCCGCTTACCCAGCTTACCTGTGGAGGGTTATTTTGACTTTTGCAAAAATTATGGCAAACCTGGCAAAGCTGTGGGCCAAATACGGCGGTGTGTTTTTAAAAGGCACTGCATACACTGTGCAGCTTTCATTAGTTACGGTATTTTTTGGCCTGCTTTGCGGCGCGGTACTTGCATACATGAAGTTAAACAAATTTAAAATTTGGAAGGTACGGCCGCTGAATGTGTTGGCCAGCATTTATGTTGAGATATTGCGCGGCACACCACTTTTGCTGCAACTTTACTTTTTTTGTTTTTTATTGCCCTCAATGCTGCCGGGCATGGCAATAAGCAGGGTGCAGGGCGTGCTGGTGGCGCTTACGCTAAACAGCGCAGCCTACGTGGCGGAAATTATACGCGCCGGCATTGCAGCAGTTGACAAAGGCCAGGTAGAAGCTGCCCGCAGCCTGGGCCTTTCAAGCGGGCAAACAATGGTGCATATTGTGCTGCCGCAGGCGGTAAAAAATATTTTGCCCGCCCTTGGCAACGAGCTGGTTATGATGATAAAGGAGACCTCTTTGGCATCCACCTTCTTTGTGGGGGAATTGATGACACAGGCCAACATTGTGGGCGGGGCATCCTTCCTTCAAATTGAAAGTTTAATTATAGCGGGTGTTTTATATTTAATATTGACAACCACCATTAGCCAGGCGGTTGGCCTGCTGGAAAAGAGGTTGAAAGCCAGTGATTAAAGTTGAAGATATACATAAAAGTTTTGGCGAGCTTGAGGTGCTGAAAGGCGTGAGCGAGCACATACGCAAAGGCGAGGTTGTCTCGGTAATTGGGGCATCCGGCGGGGGGAAAAGCACATTTTTGCGCTGCCTAAACCTGCTTGAAGTGCCAGAGAAAGGCCACATTTACTTTGAAGGTGTGGACATTACCGACAGAAAGGTGGATATTAATATTCACCGGCAGAAGATGGGCATGGTGTTCCAGCAGTTTAACGTGTTCCCCCATAAAACGGTGGCGGAAAACATTACCCTTGCGCCAACCCTTTTGAAGAAAAAAACAAAGGCTGAAGCCGATGAAATGGCGAAAGCCTTATTAGAGCGCATTGGAATGCTTGACAAGTGGGGCGAATACCCGCGCCGCCTTTCCGGCGGGCAGAAGCAGCGGCTTGCAATAGTGCGGGCGCTTGCAATGGAGCCCGATGTAATGCTGTTTGACGAGCCCACAAGCTCGCTTGACCCTGAGATGGTGGGCGAGGTGCTGCAGGTTATAACCGGCCTTGTTAAAGACGGAATGACAACGGTTATTGTAACCCATGAAATGGGCTTTGCCAAAGAAATTAGCGACAGGGTGCTGTTTATGGATGAAGGCATTATTGCAGAGGCCGGCCCGCCAAGCCAAATTTTTGGCAGCCCAAACAATGAGCGCACCAGAGAGTTTTTAAGCAAGGTGCTTTATTAGCCTTTTGCAGGCACATTGCCGTTTTAAACAAACCAAAAGGCGGTGCAGCCACTGCAAAATGCAGTTGCAAAACTATAAACCTTTGTGTGTGGGTTTTAAAACAAAAGTGGTGGCGCTGGCAAAAAGGGCTGCAGCTGCATTAGGCAAAAGGCAAGCGGCACGGTATACAGCCCGCTGCAATGCACTAAAAAAGTAACAGCGGCGCACAAAACATGTAACTTTAAACATAAATACAGGGGGATGCAGCAGATGAACATGGAAAAATATTTAAATATCATAGATGAAAAAAGCGATGTTATTACCGGTGTAAGCGATGCCGTTTGGGGTTTTGCGGAACTTTCACTGCTGGAGTACAAAAGCGCTGCGCTGTACTGCAAAGTGCTTAGAGAAAATGGCTTTACCGTACAGGAAAATTTGGCGGGCATTGCCACCTGCTTTTCCGGTAGTTACGGCCACGGCAAGCCGGTTATAGGCATTTTAGCGGAATTTGATGCGCTTTCCGGCCTTTCGCAGGTGGCGGGGCAAGCAGAAAGGGAAGAGCTGGTTGAGGCAGGATGCGGCCACGGTTGCGGCCACAACATGCTGGGTGCAGGCAGCCTTGCGGCGGCCTTTGCAGTTAAGGCCTACCTTGAGGAAACCGGCGGCGCGGGCACTGTTATTTTTTACGGTTGCCCCGGTGAAGAAGGCGGCGCAAGCAAGGCTTTTATGGCCAGGGAAGGCATTTGGAAAGACCTTGACGCCGCAATTACCTGGCACCCGGGCGACACCAATGTTGTGGCAAGCGGCTCCAGCAATGCCTGCATTCAAAAAGAGTATAAATTTACCGGGGTGGCCTCACACGCTGCCGGTGCGCCACAGTTTGGCCGCAGTGGGCTGGACGCAGTGCAGCTTATGAACCTGGGTGTTGAGTTTTTGCGTGAGCACATGGAAGACACAGCCCGTATACACTACGCCATTACAGATGCAGGCGGTGCAAGCCCCAACGTTGTGCAACCCTATGCGCAGGTGCTTTATATGGTGCGCAGCCCCCGTGTGCGCGCTGCCAACGCACTGCAAAAAAGGGTAGACACAATTGCGCAGGCCGCCGCAATGATGACAGAAACAGAGCTAACGGTGCGCTTTATTGACGGCTGCGCAGATACGCTGCCAAATAACACCCTTGAAAAGCAACTGCTTAAAAGTTTTGAAGCTTTGGGTGTGCAAAAAGACTACACCAGTGAAGAGTGGGCGTTTGCAAGGGCGCTGAAAGAAAGTTACAGT
>JAVBRS010000150.1:0-3321 GCA_031547715.1 Oscillospiraceae bacterium | reverse complement strand
TATAATGGCTTATAATATCTGCAAGTTTTGGCGTTATGACGCCGTTTTCAAAATGTTTGCCCTTTTGGTAAAGCGGCAGCACCCCTGCAACCCTGGCCAAACCAACCTTCTTTACCAGCAGCACATCAAGCTTGCCATCTGTTACATTTGCAATTGGGGCGGCGGCAAACCCGCCGCCGTAATGCGTGCCGTTTGCAATGGTGGCCATTAAAAAGTCGCCCTCAAGCACTGTTTCACCGCTGTTAAAGTTAATTTTCATATGGGTGCCAAGGGGTTTTGTAAGCGCCTCTAAAATTGAGAGGTTGTATGCTAGGCCGCTGCCGTATTTACGGTATTTGGGTATGTTGTATGCCACGGTGGCGTCAATACCGGCAGAACATATTCCCACCGCAACGCCTTGCGGGCTCAACATTAAGTCCACATCAATATCGGCCCCTGTAAGGGGCCACCCGGGTGCCAAAAAATCTTCAGCCTCGCCAAAAACCTTAACAAAATCATTACCTGAGCCACAGGGCACGCAAGCTACACGCAGGTTTTTAAACATGTATGCCCCGCTTATAACCTCATTTAAGGTGCCGTCACCGCCAAAGGCGTACAGCACCGCTTCCTCGCCTGCACTGCCGTATACGGCGGCCAGCTGTTTTGCGTGGCCGGGGTATTTTGTATACACCACTTCAAAGGCAAGGCCAATTTCAAGCGCCGCCGCAACAAATTTTTCAGCTACCTGTGGCGGCGGCAAGCTTTTGCCCGCAGCCGGGTTTACAATAAAAATATGTTTCATTTTCACCTCTTTATATATACTGGGAAATTGCCTAATACTATACCCTGAAAGGGGTGTGTATTTTGCAATACTTTTATATTCTTTGATCCAGGGCGCTTTCTATATTGACAATGTTTGCTATTACAAAGCTACTGGGCAACCGGCAGATGTCACAGCTTAGTATGTTTGACTATATAACCGGCATAACAATAGGCTCTATTGGGGCAGAGATGGCCACTGCCGGTAAAAACTTTGCCGGCCCCCTAATTGCGGCCACAATTTTTGGCCTTGCGGCATTTGTAATTTCCATATCCACAAAAAAGGCTTTGTGGCTGCGCAGCCTTTTTAACGGCAGGCCTATTTTGCTTATGCACCAAGGCCAGCTTTTTGAACAAAATTTCGTGCTTGCAAAGCTGGATATCCATGAGTTTTTAACCCAATGCCGCGCGGCGGGTTACTTTGACATATCCGACCTGCACACCGCAATTTTAGAGAGCAACGGCCATATAAGCTTTTTGCCGGTGGCTGCTATGCGCCCCGCCACCCCTGAAGATTTAGGGCTTACCCCGAAACAGGCCCAGCCGCTGCACAACTTAATTATTGACGGCAAACTACAAACGGAAACATTAACCCGGGCAGGTTACAATGAAACCTGGCTTAACGCAAAATTGCACGCCGCAGGAATTAGTGAAATAAAAAACATTTTCCTTGCAACTTGTACCACAGATGGTGAAGTTGCCATTTATAAAAAGAGTGCACAAAAAAAAGAGAAGAAACTGCCGTAGCAACAAATACGTTTTATTTGCACCGGTTATGGTAATGCGGCACAGCGCCTGCTTAAAGCTAAATAAAGCCAAACCTAAGGTGTTTGTGCCAACCGCCCTTTTTAATGCAATGGCTGCAATTGGCGGGGCGGCAATTAAAGCGGGGCAGACAATTTTTGCGGGGCGCTTGCGCCCCGCTTTGCTGTTACATTATAATATACGTGTATGTTTAAAACAACATAATAATAACGCTTTAACAGCACCGCTTGAAAGGTACAGTATGATTAAAAAACACGGGTTAACTAAGTTTTTCACCCTTTATTTCGGCTTTGTTCTCGCCTCTAATTTTGTTCACCCTGTAACGCCTGCATTTCTACAGTTGATACAATGCCCCTCCTCCATGTTCGGCTTTGCATTTGCAGCCATGGCACTGGCGCAGTTTCTAACATCTTCCCTCTGGGGCAAACTGGGCGACAAATTCGGTTACATACGTTGTATCGGCTTTTGCTACTTCGGTTACGGTGTAAGCGCCATAGTTTTTTCTGCGGCAACCGGGTGGCCGTTAGTGCTTGTGGCGCGGTTTTTGGCCGGTATGTTTATTGCCGGGGTTACGGTGAACAGCATGGCTTACCTAACAGCCCTTGCCGCCCCCGCAGAAGAGCGCAACAAGCTTTTGGTAATTTATGCTTCAATGGCGTCAATCGGCGGGGCTTTCGGCTTTTTAATAGGCGGCTTAATTGGCGACATTAGCATATTTTATTCATTTTATACCCAAGCGGCGTCGCTTTTCATCTGCGGTGGGCTAATGCTGTTTTTGGTGCGCGAGCACAGCCATTTTGAGCAGGGCGCAGCCCCGCTCAAACTTAAAGACGTAAACCCGTTTGCCTCGCTTGCCGCTTCGGCAAAAATGCTTAATGTAACAGTGAGCATTTTTTTGGTAAGCGTTTTCTTTGCCTTTTTTGCCGCTACCGGGTTTGACCAAAACTTCAACTACTATATGCGTGTAAAGCTGAATTTCGCCCCATCCTCTTCCGGAATGTTCAAAGCTGTGGTTGGCATTGTATCTCTGTTTGCAAACCTTACCATAAGCATGTGGGTGGTGCGCAAAGCAAATATTTCAAAGGCAATGGCAATGGCGCTGCTGCTTTGCGGCGGCGGCATAACCTGCATGGTAATGGCCGGCACAACCACCGGCCTTATGGGTGCTGCCCTTTGCTATTACGCACTTATGGCCATTGTAATGCCGTTGCAGCAAAGCGTAATGTTGAAGAATGACTCCGGCTCTACTAAAGGTGCTGTTGCAGGGCTGTTTAATGCCACCCGTGCCGCCGGCATGGTAGTAGGGCCAACCTTTGCCGGCCTTGTGTTTGACATAAACCCCGACTACGCTTTTTTAACCTTCGCCTTTGCAATGGCGCTGAGCGCCGCCGTTACTTACATAAATTATCTTCAGCTTAAAAAATCCGGTATCTATTAATAACTTCAAAAATATATACCCTCAAAATAGCACCTGGCCAATTACGTTTCAGGTGCTATTTTTTTGTTCGGCTTTTTCGCCAAAATTTTACATTTTATTTGTTAATAGCGCCATTTCTTATGCAATTGTAATTATTTTGCTGTTTTTTGCCAAAAATTTATGTTAGGGTAAGTTTGTAAGTGCTTTTACTACTTGTGAAGGATACCGAGGTGACCTAATGGCTGTACTTACGAATGATTTTATTTGTGTATTAAGTGTTCTTTCTTTATCTTTAATTATTGGTTTTTTTATAGTGGTATATTTCACTTTAAAAAACAATT
>JAVBRS010000082.1:0-9089 GCA_031547715.1 Oscillospiraceae bacterium | reverse complement strand
TACCACCCCATCTGCTGTAATGCGGCCGTTATTGTAGCACACCATCTCGGTGTAAACACCGGCTACACTGTATTCAATGTCGTTTGTTTCTGTTTTCGCTGTTGCACCACAACTGGAAAAAAGTACTAGCCCCAGTGCAATTGCGTTAATAAATGCTATTGTGCGTTTCATAACATTCCCTTTCTTTTGGCCAAATAAAAAAGCGCACTGCATACCAGTGCGCTAAAACCTGCTTTTAATTTGCAGAAGTGCAACTGGCTGCCATACCTTTCGGCTTTAGGCCCTTTAGCTTTGTGCCCCAGCAGTTTCCCGCTGGTTTACCAAATATTAACTTAACCTTATTGTACCACCGCAAAATATTTTGTAAACGGCATAATAGCCAAACATTTTAGCACTTATATGGCAATAGTATTAAGTTTACCCGTTTATGTTATTATGCTTTAACGCAAATATTAAAAAGGCCGGCTTTAAGCCGGCCTTTTATTTTACAATAAGCACTTCAAATTTAACTGCCAAACAAAACAAACCCCGCCCCGGCAGCAGAGAGGCCGGTTGCTATCGTTCCAGCCCCGGCGTCTGTGGCTTGCACACCGCTTACATACACACCTATAACCTGTGCACCGGCAGCTTTTGCTGCGTCTATCAGCGCTTTTGCATTTTCAACCTCGCCGCCGGCAATGCGCAAAAGTACAGCGCTTGCGCCAAAGGTAAGGGGGTTTTCGGTGTAGCTTACAAGGTTTGTGCCGCTTGCAGCATCGCTGGGGTATTCAAATATGGCGGTTGCACCGGCCTTTTCCGCAAGGCTCATCAGCTCTCCGGTGGTGTTTTGCAAAACTTTGTTCATGGGCACGCCGGCCGCCGCCGCACCGTAGCCCGTATAGCCAAGGCTGTACACCTGCGGGAACTGTAGCCAGGCAATGATAACGTTGTCAATTTCCGCAGTTAAAACTTCATTTAAAATATCTTTTATATACTTTTGCGCTTCACCGGAGTAAGGCGACAGCCACGGTTTGCCGCCAGCACTGGGCTCGTTGTCCAGCCACAACACATTTTCCTGCCCTTGAAACCATACGGCCGCACTGCGGCTTGTGTGGGGGGCAATTGGGTCTTTATATGCGCAGATGCGCACGGCTAAAGTAACCCCCTGGGCTGCAAACCCTTCTTTTGCGCTGCGCAGCTGCTGCACCGTTATGGCCCCGGGTGCTATTGCGGCTTCTGCAAACTCACCTGGTACCTGCAGGTAAAGTGTTCCGTTTTCATCTTTAATTGTAAGCACTGCCACTGTAATGCCAGCATCGGCCAGTGCTTTAGCGGTTTGCTCGGTCAATTCCGGCAGGGTTATGGTGGCTGCCGTTTGCCCGCCGGCAAGGGCATTTTGCACACCGGCGGTGCCCTCTTCACCGCTTATGGCACTGCCGGTGCTGCTTTCTTCACTTTCGCTTGCCGTGTAGCTGCTGCTTTGGCCCTCTTCAACTTTAATGCGCTGCAGTGTTGAAAGCCCCCATTTTGTTAAAAAATAACCGCCAAAAAACAGCACTGCCAACGCCACAAGCCATAACACAACTTTTTTAACAATGCGCACTGCGTTGGAGGTACCCGCCAAACTGTTGCGGTACCTTTTAATTTTTATAGGTTTACTCTGCTTTTTTGGCATAGCGCAAACCTCCTTAAAGGTGTATAAACCTGCGTTAAATTAAAACCATGTGCCCGGTAAACGCATAAATGGCAATTGCTAAAATGCCAATGTACAAAAGTGTTACCGGAAGGCCTTTAAACGCCGCCGGAACCTGCGGGTTGTTTAGCACAGGTTGCGCCTGGGCCACAACCTCCACCGCGGCAACGTACCCAATGCCGGTGCCTATGGCAAACCCCACCGTTTGCCATAGGGTAAAACTTTGCACCGTTGTAATTAGCAAGCTGCCAAGCACTGTTGCATTAAACGCCGCCAAAGGCAGCACGTTAACCGCATGCTTGAACTTGCGTTTGTCGTACTGGAATGAACACATTACAAGTACAATGCCAAAAGCCACAATTATGCATGCCGTTAAAAGCAGCGGGCGCAAATGTGTGCGGTATTCCGTTAGGGCTAAAAACCCGTTTGAAAAGTATGCAAAAATGCCGGATATCAATGTTACAAGGCAAAGGCAGGCACCTAATATCATGGTGTCAACACCGTCGTCATCAATCAGGCGTACAAGGCGGCTTATACCTAAAGAGCGTGCAAGCACCGCATTCTCTGCGGTGGCCGCAAGCACCGCGTATAAAAAGAAGGTTCCAAGGGCTTTAGTTACCATGCTTTTGCACCCCTTTCACGTTTCTTCTCTCTTCTTGTAAGCATGTTGCGCCACAGTGCGCTGAGCAGTGCAACTGCAATAAGGCCGCCGCACATAAGCCCCGCCATTGGCGCCGGTGCACCGCTTAAAACCTTGCGGCCAAACAAAGTGCCGGCAGCTAAAATTTCACGTACGGCACTTGTTAAAAACAGCGCCACCTCAAAACCTGCAGTTATTGCAAGCCCTTTTTGTATCGCCCGCAGCGGCCGCTCTTTAAACGGGTTTTCAAACCTGCTTATAAGCAAAGGGTCCATAACAAGCAACGGCAGGTAAATACCCACCAGCATTAAACTTGCCCCAAAAAGGCGGTTTAAAATGTAATAAACACCAATGTAAAGGCCGCCGGCAACAACCGCATAAACAGCCCCCCGCAAGCGGTAGGGTAAAAGCCGCCCCACCATTGAAGAGATAAACCTGGTTGGGGTTAACAACATTGCAACCGCAAGGCCTATTATTAAAGCATTGTTTAAGCTGTAGCCCGCCATAACAATAGGCGAAAGCCCCAGCCCTATAACAAACACAGGGTTGTGTTCAATAATTCTGTCTTTTCTGGCTTTCGCAGGCATTTTTCTGCTGCTGCGGCGGTATTTCATTTTGTTAAATGCCATTTTTCACCGCCCCCTTTTTGCCTTTTTTCGGGCCGGAGATAACAGTGGCAAGCTTTTCAAAAAACGGCGCCAAACTGTTTGCCATAATTATTGCAAAGCAAACACCCAGCTCGTAAATGCCGTAATAGCGGCAGGCCATGGTGAGGCCGCCCACAAACAGGCCATACATAGCCTGTGCCAACGTACCTTTAGGGGTGCCTGTTGGCTGCGGTACAATAAACACCGCTGCAAAAATAAGCGCCCCTGAAAAAATTTCAAACCCGGCCACAGTGAGGCGAGGCACACCAACAACCCTTGGGAACACCAGCGCAACAAGCCCGCAGCCCAAAATAAACATACCGGAAACCACCGGTTTTGCCCTGCCGCGCATAAGCAAAAAGCCAAAGCACGCCACAATTACCAATGTGTAGGTTGCACCCATTGGGCCTGCATAATTGCCCAGCAGTGTGTCTAGCAGGGTTATTTGCGGTATGCCGCCAATTTTAAGTATTGCGGAAGGTGCAGCGGTAAGGCTGCTTTGGGCAACGTTAAAAAAGGGCACTGCATGCCCCGGTGAAGGGTATAGGAAGACGTTGTTTGGCCAGCCCACCGCAACCACAGCAAGTGCAAGTGCCGCCAGGTTAAATGGCAGGTTTTCATGGTTGCCAAAAGCGTATTTGCCAAGCAGCGCCATAAATGCCACGCCAAACACCAAAACATAATAACTGCAAGATGCAGGCAAAAGCAGCGCAAAAAGCACCGCCATAGCCACCGTTGTATTGTCGCTCATGTTAAAGCGCTTATGCTGCAACGCTGCCGCAAGCCAGTCACAAATTTTTGCGGTGGCCACCACCAAGCCAAGCATTATTAACACCCGCAAACCGTACATGTATACAGCCATTAAAACCAGCGGTATACTGGCCCACAATATATCTCTTGCATACACTTCTTGTGGCCGCAGGGGTAGCATCTGTTTTTTTGTTTTCATATTTATCTCTTTCGGGGGCTTTGTTTTGCAAAGTTTTTAAAAGGGCAGCGGCAAAGGCGCACCGGCGCAAAGCGAAATGTTTGAAAGCTCTGTAAATGCCGCCACCGGGTCTTTTGCGCCGAACACTGCACTGCCTGCAACCAGCAGGTTGGCACCTGCCGCCACAGCTTTGGGCGCCGTGTTTTGGTCAACGCCACCGTCCACCTCCACCAGCAGGTGGGTTAGGCCGGCGGCCTGCGCCGCTTTTTTAATGGCCACCAGCTTATCTATTGCGGCGGGCATAAAAGCCTGCCCGCCAAAACCGGGCTCCACCGCCATAACCAACACAAGTTCCACTTTGTTTAAATAGGGCAATACCGCAGCTACCGGGGTAGCGGGTTTAATTACCAGGCCTGCTTTTTTACCTGCGCCGTGTATTGCATTTAGCGTTTCCTCAATGGGGGCCGCTGCCTCAATATGGAAGCTTATGAGCCCCGCCCCGGCACCGCTGAATGCCGGAATATATTTCAGCGGGTTTTCCAGCATCAGATGAACATCTAGAAATACCCCGGGCAAAGCCTTATGCACAGCCGCAACAACCGGCACACCCATTGAGATATTCGGAACAAAGTGCCCGTCCATAATATCTACGTGCAAAACCTTTGCCCCTGCATTTACAAGCGGCATACAACTGCCTGCAAGGGCCGCAAAGTCCGCAGCCAATACAGAGGGGGCAACCAGCGCCTTTTGGGCGCTGCCGTTTTTTGCAAGCTGCATTCCTACCCCCTTTCAGCGGCTGGTTTTAAAACATTTTAAAGCAGCAGTTGCCGCTTTTAACCGCAAGGTGTTAATTTTGTCTTATTATTTTACCTTTTTTTCAAAGTAAAAGTCAACTTTCGCCTTGTTTAGCCTTGCCGTTTATTGTTTTAATATGTAATAAAAATAGGGCCACGGTATATTTTAGCGGCCCGGCAAAATATTTTTTGCCAAACGCAAATGTTGTTTACACCGCCTTGCCGTGTTATAATGCACACCATAAAGGCAGGCAAGCGCCAGTGCGCTTACCTGAATACAGAGTAGGGCCCTTTGCGTTAAGTGTCCGCCGGACGGGGAGTTGCCGGCCGAACGAAAAGCATCTGCTTGCGGTAGGGGGCCCGCATCCCGCTGTGGCGAAAGGCAGCCTTACGCCTTATTGCCCATGCGGCCCAAAGAAAGGGCTATTTTTTATGCTTGAAAACACACTTTATTCACCTTTGCAAAGCGCCTACTGGCAAAGTGCCGTGGCCAACCTGCGCAGCACCCGCCACCTTGTTGCCGCAGCCCTGCTAACCGCCGCACGCATTGCCATGGGCAGTATTTTCATCCCGGTAGGTGAAAGCTCGCGCATATATGCAAGTTTTTTTGCCGTAGCGCTGTGCGCTGCCGTGTGCGGGCCGTTGCTTGCCGGGGCCTCTGGCTTTGTGGCAGATATTTTGGGCTTTCTGCTCTTTCCCTCCGGCGTGTTCTTTTTTGGGTACACTTTAACAGCAATACTTTCAGGTACGGTTTACGCTTTGTTTTTTTACCGCCGGCAGCTTAACCTGCCACGTGTTTTTTTAGCAAAAGCCAGCGTCTCGCTTTTTATTAATGTGCTGCTTGGCAGCTTATGGAGTGCCGTTGTTTACGGCAAGGCGTATTATTATTACTTTTTAAAAAGCCTTGTAAAAAACGCCCTTTTATGCCCTTTTGAAACTGTGCTTTTATTTGTTTTTTTTAAAGCGCTGGTGCCACCACTGGTGCAAAGCAAATTTTTGCCAAAAGTGCAGCAGCATGTAACACTTTTGCCCAAAAAAAGCGAAACACCCGCAAATTAAACACCTGCCGCTTGCACCTGAGTGAACTGATTTAAATTTGGTTGCATATTAAAAAACAGCGCATGCGTTTTTGCATTTTGCAGCACACTGCAAATTAGCGTTTTAAAAACAGCCGGGTTAACCCGGCTGTTTTTTGCCATTTTTAGTTTTTACCGCACTGCTTTAAAAAGCTTACTCTGCTTCATCAAAATTAAATTTTTCCAGCGTACCCATGGTTATGGCGCTGGCGGTTTCGCAGTATTCTTTTATGTCAAAGTGCTTTTCCACAAGTTTTTCATACCCCAGCTCGTCTGCGTCATCGCTCATTGAGCGCAGCACCACAAACGGCACATTATTTTTTGCGGCAATATGGGCAACGGCAGCGCCCTCCATTTCAACACACAAAGGTGCAAAACCGGTTGCAATTGCCTTTTTCACATCTGTGCTGCCAATAAATTGGTCGCCGGTGGCTATGCGCCCGGTGGCACACTTCACACCAAGCCCCCTGCATGTGCGGGCGGCCGCAGCAACAAGCTTTTCATCCGCTGCAAATTCAAAACTGTGGGGGTAACTTTGGCTTATCATCTCGGGTTCACCGTCATGGTAAAGGGCGCTGGTTGAAATGGCAACATCCCCCACCGACAAAAGGTTTGTCATGTTGCCTGCAATGCCTGAATTTATTATGGCCCCAGCATTAAAAACGCTTATCAGCAGCTGTGTTGCCGCTGCGGCATTTGCCTTGCCCATACCACAGCAGCAAAGCGCCACCGGTTTTGCTGCCAGCGCGCCTGTAAAAACATTTATGCCGCCGGTGTGCCTCATTTCTGCCCCGGCCATGTTTTGTTTCAAAATTGCCATTTCCTCGGGCATGGCGCAAATTATACCAATTGTTTTCATAACGCTTTATCCTTTACAGCTTATTTTTGCATACCCACGCAAGGGGGGTACCATCAGCGCCTTGCCCTTACAGTGCAAATTGCCGGCCACAGCCGTTTTACAGCGTCACGCCGGTAACCTGTTATACATTAAAGCGGAACAACGTAACATCCCCGTCTTGCATTATATATTCTTTGCCCTCGCTGCGCACAAGGCCCTTTTCTTTGGCGGCAACCATTGTGCCGCACTTTTTCAAATCTTCAAAGGCCACAATTTCCGCACGTATAAAGCCACGCTCAAAGTCTGTGTGTATTTTACCTGCCGCACCCGGTGCCCGCGTGCCTTTGGTTATGGTCCATGCCCGCACCTCCTGCTCGCCGGCTGTGAGGAACGATATCAACCCCAAAATGGAATATCCTGCGGCAATAAGCCTGTCCAGCCCGGTGGTACCAAGGCCGAGTTCCGCCAAAAATTCCGCTTTTTCAACCGGCTCAAGGTCGGCGATGTCCTCTTCAATTTTAGCGCAGATAGGCAGGCACTGCGCCCCTTCCACCGCAGCGTGGCGTTGCACCTTCATGTAGTGGGGGTTTGCTTCAACGCCGCTTAGCAGGTCATCTTCAGAAAGGTTTGCCGCGTATATAACCGGCTTGGCGCTAAGCAGCGGCATTTCTGCCATCACGGCTTTTTCCTCGTCTGTTTCAAGGGGTAGCGCCCTTGCGTTTTTCCCTTCGCCAAGGTGGGCTTGCAGGCGCTCTAAAAAGGCCTCTTCGGCTTTAAGGGTTTTGTCTGCCTTCAGGTTTTTGCGGGTTTTATCCAGCCGCCTTTCCACAATTTCCATGTCTGCTAAAATAAGTTCAAAGTCAATTGTTTCAATGTCGCGCAGTGGGTCTACGCTGCCCTCTACATGTATAATCTCACCGGAGTCAAAGCACCGCACCACATGTGCAACCGCGTCAACCTCACGTATGTGTGAGAGGAATTTGTTCCCCAGCCCCTCACCTTTTGAGGCGCCTTTAACCAGGCCTGCAATATCGACAAATTCAATAGTTGCGGGGGTGTACTTCTTTGGGTGGTAAAGCTCTGAAAGCCAGTCCAGCCGTGCATCCGGCACTACCACCTGGCCCATGTTGGGCTCGATAGTGCAAAAGGGGTAGTTGGCACTTGCCGCTCCCGCCCCTGTTATAGCGTTAAATAATGTGCTTTTGCCAACATTGGGCAAGCCTACAATACCAAGTTTCATATCTGTCTCCTTCTTAAAAAGGGGTTTTGCGTTTACATTATACAAGAATATGCATGTATGGTGCAACATTCATATTTTGTACACGTTTTGTTTTGCAAATATGTTATACTGAAAAAGACTTAAATACCGCCCCATTATACGGGCAGCCGGAGGGTAGCATGGAACGTGAAAAAATAATGATTGTAGACGACGACCCAAACATATGCGAACTTTTGCGCCTTTACCTTGAAAAAGAGGGGTATGCAACTGTTTTGGCCGGCGATGGCGAAACCGCACTTGAAATTTTCAACCCCGGCGAGGTAAGCCTGGTACTTTTAGATGTTATGATGCCGCGGGTGGACGGCTGGGAAACCTGCCGCCGCCTGCGCGCGGCCGCCAACGTGCCGGTTATTATGCTCACCGCGAAAGGTGAAACTTTTGACAAGGTTTTGGGCCTTGAGCTTGGTGCGGATGATTACATTGTAAAACCCTTTGACACCAAAGAGGTGGTTGCCCGCATTAAAGCGGTGTTGCGCCGCTACCATATGGCTGAACAAAAGCCTGCCGAAACCGGCGACAAAGTTTTAACCTTTGAAAACCTGAGCATAAACCTTACCCGGTATGAGCTTAAAGTTAACGGCACCGCTATTGACGCCCCGCCAAAAGAGCAGGAGCTTTTATACTGCCTTGCCGCTAACCCCAACAGGGTTTACACCCGAGACCAGCTGCTGGACGAGGTTTGGGGTTTTGAATACTACGGCGACAGCCGCACAATAGATGTGCATATAAAACGCCTGCGGGAGAAACTTGAAGGCGTTAGCGACGAATGGAGCCTTAAAACCGTGTGGGGCGTAGGTTACAAGTTTGAAGTTAAGGAATAACTTTGGCCCGCACCGCTTTACGCAGTGTGGGCTTACACCCACTGTTTTGGCTATGAATTTTGCGGGAAGGCCGGTTGCCACATAACTTTTATCTATATTCACTTTTTGCTTAAATATCATTGAAATTCTTATAAAAACCTTTACCCACCTTTGCCAGCGCCAATATTTTTGCCGGTTTTACCTTAAAATTTGTAAATGCCGCCGGTTAAATTTTACAAAGCATTTACCACCGCAATAGGCTATTACCCCGGCTGCACCCGGGCCGCACTGAGGCTGTGCACATTATGCCGGCTGGTTGCAACAGCCCGTTATTTTGTGCCGTGGCCCCCGGGCCACACCGTGCAGCGGCCCATAACACCGCCACAGGCTATTACTCGGGGCCGTACCCGGGCCG
>JAVBRS010000007.1:0-7249 GCA_031547715.1 Oscillospiraceae bacterium | reverse complement strand
ATGCCCCAGTGGGCCGGTTCCAGCTGGTATGTCCTGCGGTATACCGATCCCCACAACGACGGCGAATACGCCTCACAGGAAGCGCTGAACTACTGGTTACCTGTGGATTGGTACAACGGCGGCATGGAGCACACGACACTGCACCTTTTGTATTCTCGCTTCTGGCATAAATTTTTGTACGACATTGGTGTTGTGCCAACAAAAGAGCCCTATGCAAAGCGCACAAGCCACGGAATGATTTTGGGCGAAGGCAATGTGAAGATGAGCAAAAGCCTTGGCAACGTTGTTAACCCGGATGAAATTGTCAATGAATACGGTGCAGATACCATGCGCCTTTACGAAATGTTCATTGGCGACTTTGAAAAAGCCGCACCATGGAGCAGTGCCGGCATTAGGGGTTGTTACCGCTTTGTTGAAAAGGTGTGGAACCTGCAGGAGATTGCTGCAGGCGGCGGCATCCGCCCGGAGTTTGAGGGGCTTTGCCACCGCGCCATAAAAAAGGTGACCTACGACATTGAAGCCTTGAAAGCCAATACGGCAATTGCAACACTTATCAGCTTTTTAAATTACGTTGTACCCACAGTCAAGATAACCGAAGGCGAGCTTAAAGTATTTTTGCAGTTGTTAAACCCGTTTGCACCGCATATTACAGAGGAACTGTGGCAGGTAAGCGGCTTCAAAGGGGAGATTTCCGGCCAAAAATGGCCGGAATACGACGAGGCCAAGTGCATTGAAGCTGAAATAGAGCTTGCAGTACAGGTGAACGGCAAACTGCGCGGCCATGTTACCGTACCGGCGCAAATTGCCGCAGAGGAAGCTGTGGCCGCCGCCAAAACCGCAGACGGCGTAGCCCTGCACATTGCAGGCAAAGAAATTGTTAAAGAGCTGTACATCCCGAAAAAACTGGTAAATATTGTTGTAAAATAACAAAAATTTTAATGGTTACCACTTAGTAATCATCAAAAGCTCATGGTTAAATGGTTTTAATGTATTATTGCGCTAAATTTCCAGTTAATTTTGCTTAATTGACTGCAAAGCGGCGATAAAGTGTAAAGCAACACTGCTAAACACTGCATTTTATACGGCTTTACGAAAATAGCTGTGCACCGTAACGGCAAAAGCTTAACCCTTGACAAATGCCTGAAATTTATGTATAATTTTTTTGTTATTGTGAAACCCAAGGGGGTGTACAAGAGATGTCTTCAGAGATTCGCCTGAAAGAGAATGAATCTATTGAAAGCGCACTGCGCCGCTTTAAAAGAGAATTTTCAAAATCCGGCGTTATGGCAGAGGTTCGTAAGCGTGAGCATTACGAAAAACCTTCCGTGCGCAGAAAAAAGAAATCAGAAGCTGCTCGTAAACGTAAGTTCAAGTAACCTTACAGCGGGCCTGCATTGCACCGAGAAGCGAGCCGTCAAGGCTCGCTTTTTCACATTCACAGTTGTTGCAAAAGAAGCAGACACACATTGCATTTCAGTTAGTGGCAAATTTTGCGGGTAAATGCCACAGTGTGCCACCTGCCGCAAAGAAAGGACATTATGAAGCTGTTTGAACCTGCTTTTATCTTCTCTCGCATAACGGCCATAACACCTGAATTTTTGAAGGAACAAGGCATAACAGCGCTTGTGCTTGATATTGACAACACCCTGACGGCCCACGGCTCACAGGAGCTGCCGGCAGACATTGCCGCATGGCTGAAAAAAATGAAAGCTGAAGGCTTTGCTTTAACGCTTAGCTCAAACAATGTCAAAAGCCGTGTACAGCCCTTCGCTGAAAAGTTGGGCCTTGAATATATTGCGTTTAGCTGCAAGCCTTTGCCGTTTGGCCTTGCAAGGGCAAAAAACCGCCTTCATGTAAGCAAAAAGCAGGTTGCCTTAGTTGGCGACCAACTGTTTACAGACATAGCAGGCGCCCGCTTTTTTGGCATAACACCGCTTCTGGTGTTGCCTATGTACAAAGATACAAAGCCGACAATACGGTTTAAACGCGCACTGGAAAAGCCACTTTTAAAACGTTTTTTAGCAAAGGGGGTAAAACTAATTGGGTGAAATTTTATTTGGCACGGCAGGCGTAAGTGAAAGCTTTGCCGCAAAGGGTTACAAAAAACCAACAGACATACCGGCGTACCTTGCCGGTTTTGAGCTTGGCGCTTTTGAGTACCAATGCGGCCGTGGTGTGCGCACCGGCCAGGAGGCGGCAACAGCTTTAAAAAATGCGGCGGGCGGCGAGGTCACGTTCAGCTTACACGCGCCATATTACATCTCAATGGCAAGTGAAAAAGAGGAAACCCGCCTTGGCAGCATAAACTACTTTTTGCAAAGTGCACAGCTTGTAAAATGGCTTGGCGGCAACAGGGTAATATTTCACCCGGGGGCCTGCGGCAAAGGGCCAAGAGAAGCAGCGGTGGCGCTTGCCAAAACTACAATGCAAACCGTGCTAAAAGCATTGAAAGATGAAGGCCACGATGACATTATTTTGTGCCCTGAGGTCATGGGCAAAATAAACCAGCTGGGCACCCTGGAAGAAGTGTTGGACCTTTGCCTGTTGCATGAAAGCATAACCCCGTGTATAGATTTTGGCCATTTAAATGCCCGTACAGGCGGTGGCCTTGCCAGCAAAGCGGCTTTTGCTGCGGCGCTTAATATGGTTAAAAACAAACTTGGAGAATACAGGGCAAAAAATTTTCATGTCCATTTTTCAAAAATAGAGTATACAGCAGGCGGCGAAAAACGCCATTTAACCTTTGAAGATAACAAATATGGCCCGGATTTTGAACCGTTTATTGAACTTTGCAGCGAGCGGGGCCTTACCCCTGTTGTAATATGTGAATCTGACGGGACACAGGCGGAAGATGCCGCCACAATGCAAGCATACTACAAAAAACTACACAAAGTATAATTTTATGCATTATATACACAAAAAGCACCGGCGCAAATATGGCAAAAAGCCGTAGTGCCGTGGCTTACAATTTTAAAAGGAGGCATACAATGCAAGAGAGAATTGAAAAGGTAAGCGCAGCACTGCCGCAAAATTTTGAGGCCGCACTGGTGACATCACCTGAGAACAGGTTTTACCTTTTGGGGGTGCGCAGTTCTGCGGGGCAGCTGGTTTTGTTCCCCGGCAAGGCGTACTTTATAATAGACTTCCGCTATATTGAAATGGCGAGGGCAAGCATACATGGCGTTGAAGTTATACTGCAGGATAAAGCAGAAGAGCAGCTTTCTGCACTTTTGGCAAAGCACGGCGCAAAAACAATGCTTATTGAACAAACTATGCCTGTGGGCCAATACAGAAGTTTAACGGCTGCATTGCCGGGGGTTGAAATTGAGACAGGCCCCGCACTTACAGCGGCGTTGAAAAAGGCAAGGGCGTGCAAAACTGAAAGTGAAATAGCCCTTATAGTAGAAGCGCAGCGCATTACAGATGCAGCGTTTGAATACATTTTGCCGCGCATTGCCCCCGGCCGAACAGAGGGCGAGTTGGCCCTTGAAATGGAAATTTTTATGCGGCAAAACGGCGCGGAAAGCCTGGCGTTCCCCACAATTTTTGTAAGCGGCGCAAATTCCAGTTTGCCGCACGGAGTGCCAGGGAATAAAAAGCTGGAAAAAGGCGATTTTATAACTATGGACTATGGCGCGCGTTATAAAGGCTATAACACCGACATGACGAGAACCGTTGCACTTGGCCATGCCACAGATGAAATGAAAAAGGTGTATGCAACCGTGCTGGAAGCCCAGCTTGCAGCGCTTGCATATATTAAGGCGGGGGTTTTCGGCAAAGACGCAGACGCCCTGGCAAGAGAGATAATTTACAAGGCAGGTTACGAGGGTTGCTTTGGCCACAGCCTTGGGCATGGTGTTGGCATTGAAGTGCATGAGGCACCGCGCCTTAGTTTTTCAGCAGACGAAAGCGACCTGCTGCTTCCCGGCATGATGGTGACCGACGAGCCGGGTATTTACATTGCAGGCAGTTTTGGCGTGCGCATTGAAGACAGCCTTATTGTAACAGAAGAAGGGAATATTAACTTGGCTAAAAGCCCGAAAGAATTGATTATATTATAAAAAGCTTGCAATAAAAGTGTTTTTATACTAAAATTATTCTTGCCTTAAAACGCCATTTGTTCAAGGTTTGTTTTGGCGTTAAAAACACTGCATTGGCCTTTGCAAAATTTGCCGGTGCAGTGGTTAAGTGAAAGAGGAGTTTATATGGTATCAGCAGGTGATTTCCGCAATGGTGTTACCTTTGAAGATGAGGGTAACGTATTCCAAATTGTTGAATTTCAACACGTTAAACCCGGCAAAGGCGCTGCGTTTGTGCGCACTAAAATTCGCAATGTAATTTCCGGCAGCGTTGTAGAGCGCACCTTTAACCCCAGCGACAAGTTTCCTCAGGCGGTTATTGAGCGCAGAGATATGCAATATTTATACGAGGATTCCGGGTTAGACTACTTTATGGACACCGAGACATTTGAGCAGGTACCTATTAACGCCCGTGAACTTTCAGATGCATTTAAGTTTGTTAAAGAGAATGAGGTTGTTAAGGTACTCTCTTACAAAGGTTCAATTTTTGGGGTAGAGCCGCCAAACTTTGTAGTTTTGGCCATAACCCAAACAGAACCGGGTATGAAAGGCAACACCGCAACAAATACCCTTAAACCCGCAATTCTTGAAACCGGCGCTGAAGTGCGTGTGCCTTTGTTTATAAATGAAGGCGAGCTTATTCGTATTGACACACGCACCGGCGAATATATGGAACGTGCATAACCGAAAAGGAGGAGATAGATATGAATTTAACAGAAAAAATTGCTTACATTCGCGGCCTGTGCGAGGGCCTGGGCATTGAGGCGGACACAAAAGAAAACAAAGTATTGTTGGCAATGCTTGACCTGCTGGACGACATGGCGGAGGCCGTTACCAGCATTGACGAGGATGTTAGCCAGCTTTACGACGAAGTAGACGCCATTGACGCAGACCTTGACAACCTTGAAGAGGAAGTTTTCGGCTTCGACTACGGCGACCTTGACGGTTGTGACTGCGGCGACTGTGACTTTGACGACGATGACGACGATGACGACTGCGATTGCGATGAATGCGCAGAACATCACCACCATCACCTTCACATTGAGACAGAAGAAGATGACAAAGAAGACGAAACTGAGGAAAGTGAAGAAGATGACACCGCCGACGAAGAAGACTTTGACGGCGAAGACATGTATGAGTTCACCTGCCCTGCTTGCGGCGAGTCTTTGGTGGTTGACGAGGACACATTGTTTAACTCTAACTTTACCTGCCCTGCCTGTGGCCTGAAGTTTGACGATATCCTTGACAGCATGGAAGACGAAGAAGAGGACTAACTTTTACATTAGCAGTAAAGCCTAAAGCGGAAGGGTTTAACCTTCCGCTTTTTCATTCGCAGCAGTGGTTGCAGCAAAAATGCCGTTACAAAAAAGCTGAATAACGGGCAACCTAATTTATATGCTTTTGCCGCTGAAAACAGCTAAAGCATTTAAGCCGGCAGCAGGCACTAATTTTTTGTAATGGGTAGGGCTTATTAGAATTCTTTTAGCTCTTTGCAGCAGTAAAGCGCCATATTGCAAATAAAAAAACAGAACCGCCGGTGCACCGGAGGTTCTGTTTTTTGTTTTATCCTTTAATGCCGCCCCAGTCCTTCAAATAGGCTTCTTTTGTAAGGTTGGGCTTATAGTTTGCTTTAACGGCAAGGCCGGCCTTTGCACCGTCCGCCAAAAGGTCAATGGCTGTCATGGTAAGGGCTTTTGCCGCCACTATGTAAGCAAGGTCTCTGTCTACAAGGCGGTATGTTTCACTGTGGAAGCCGCCGTCTGCACCGCCAATACTCGCTTGAATTACTGGCATTAGCTGTGAAATATCGCCGGCATCTGTGGAGCCTGCACCGCCTTCAACCGCTTTTTTAACATGTTCTTCACCGAGCAGCTGGCAAAGGTTTGCATACATAAGGTCTTTAAGGCCCGCACACTCAACAACCGGCAGGTAACCGGGCAGGTCGATAATGGTGGTTTCAGCGCCAACGGCGTAGCCGCCGGCCTCAAATGCACGGGTAGTTTTTGCACTGGCGTCTAAAATAGCATCCACGTTGGCGCCGCGCACGTAAGTTTCAAGGCGCACGTCTGCGGGTATAACGTTAACCAGGTCGCCACCTTTTGTAATAATTGGGTGTACACGTATATGGTCTTTATCTTGAAAAGTTTCACGCTGGGCATTTACCGCTGCAAGCCCAAGCTGGGCCGCATTAAGGGCGTTAATGCCTTTGTGGGGGCTGCCGCCGGCGTGGGCCTCTTTGCCTTTGTAGCGTATTAATTTGCCAACAAAACCGTTGGCTTCACCGCCACAATCTGCCCAAATGTCGCTGCCAATGCTGCCGGTGGTGTGCTGCATTATCATCATATCTATGTCGTCCATTTCGCCTATGCGCACAAACTCCGGTTTGCCGCCAAGGAAGTGGATTTTGCCCGCTTCCTTTAAAGAGTTGCGATATTCAATTTCAACATACTCTTCGGCGGGCACACCCATAAGTACAATGTCGCCGTCAAGCTCTTCCATAATGCCGGCCTCTTTCAAAGCAATTGCCACGCCGGAAAGGCCGGCAATCATGCAGTTATGGCCGCAGCAGTGGGCGGCGCCGGTAAGGGGGTCGGCATTGGGGTGGCCGGGGGCAACAACTGCATCCAACTCTCCCATAATTGAAAGGCGCATTTTGCTGCTGCGACCTTTTAATGGGGCAACAATGCCTGTTAAGGCAACACCTGTTCGGTGTTCAATGCCGACGCCGGAAAGTAGGTCAGAGAATTTTTTTGCAGTTTTAACCTCTTTGTAGCCAAGTTCCGGCTCCTCATAAATAGAATCGCCAATTGCAAAAATTTTCTCCTTGTTTTTGTCAATAGCGGCACAGGCAGCGGCTTTCAGTTCTTCTTTGGTGCGTGGCATGGTGTGCTCCTTTCAAATTTGGTTTTTTATTTTACACTGCGGCAGGGCCGCCAGCGTTGCGCAAAAATTAATGGTATGTTTATACATTGCAAAGTAGCGCGAAGTAAAGCCTGGCTTTGCAAAATTTGTGTATGTAAAACCTTGCCGCGGCAAAATTAAAGGGCGGCAGCTAAAAATAAAAGCTGCGGCGGGTAGCAGGCGGTAAAATTGCAGCAAAAACGGCCTACAGCAAAGTACATTTCATGTTTGCATAATAAAATTTTTTATTTTACGTTGCGGCAGGGCCG
>JAVBRS010000167.1:0-9252 GCA_031547715.1 Oscillospiraceae bacterium | reverse complement strand
CAGCTACCAGCTACCAGCGACCAGCGACCAGCGACCAGCGACCAGCGACCAGCGACCAGCGACCAGCGACCAGCGACCAGCGACCAGCGACCAGCGACCAGTATAATTATAAAATCGGTGTGGCGGCTTGTCAAACAACGGCGGGTTATTAACCGGCACGGTTGATGTTATTGTACAAAACATTTAAATAACAAAAAATGATACAAACCTGCGCCTGCGCCAATTATTTTAAATGCTGTAGCTTAACTAAATTTAAACAGTACCACCGCCAAATAAGCAATTTATGTCATAAACCTTTGCACTTTAAAAATGTTTCTTTTATACCCTACAAAGGTGCATTTGAGTAGGTTGGCCCGGACCCGACAGTATGGATACACTGGCAAGGCTAAGTGTTGGCTTTCGGAAAGATTCCTTCACCAGGCTGTTGCGAAACAAAACAGCAGTTTTTGTGGTTATTTAAAATTAAAGCCGCCTGAAAACGCAGCTTTCCAGGCGCTCTGTTATATTGCATTTTACAGTATAACCTAGCCATTTTGCTGCTAATTTTTGCATTCGGTTTTTTCCTTAAAAGCATGCCGGCAAACACATTTTTTGCTTATATAAATTTCACTGCCGGCCGGCTATTATAAATTTGCAGCTAAATCACTTGCAGTGAAAAACATAAGGCCCGGAACGTTTGTTCCGGGCCTTTAAAGTTTTGCTTAACACACATTGTTAAACCTGCACTTGCAGCAAAGCATTTTAGCCTGCATTAACGCTTGTGTAGCGCAGCGGGGTGCCCCAGCCAATGGGTGCGTAATTTACAACCTTGTCAGACATTGCATAGTTTGCACACTCAAAGTACATGGGGGCTACCAGTGCGTCGTTGCAAACAATCTGCTCGCATTCAATCAGGTAGGCCATGCGCAGTGCTGGGTCGCTTTCAGCTGCAGCCATTGCAATCAGGTCGTCATAGTGCTCGCTGCTGTAGTTCCATGCGTTGTTCTCGCTCTCGGTTATCAACATATCAAGGAAGGTGTTGGGGTCGTTGTAATCCGGGCCCCATGTTGCATATGCAATTTCAAAAGTACCTTCGTTGTACATGCGCTCTAAACGGCTCTTTTTAGGCATAATTTCAGCGGTTATTTCAATGCCCAGGTTAATTTTCCACTGCTCCAGCAGGTAGGCAACAACCTTTTGGTAAATTGGGTTTTCATCAACAATTATGGTCACACCGGCAAAGTCATCGCGGGTAATTCCCAGCTCTTCCATGCCTGTTTCAAGGTATGTGGCAGCCTCGGCAATATCGTCATCTGAGAAGAAGGGTGCGCCGGCTTCCACAATAAAGGTATCTTCAACACCTTTGAAAATTTCAGGGCAGAAGCTGTACGCAGCGCTTGAGCCGTCGTTCAGAACAGCAGCGGCCAAATCTTCACGGTTGAACGCCATTGCAAACGCCTTGCGGATATTAACATTGGAGAAAATTTCACTGTCCATGTTGAAAAGTACATAACGTGCAGAGTTGTTGTTGTAGTTTTTTACGTTGAACCCTTCGCCGCTAAGCTGTGCAGCCTGCTCTGCCGCAACCTGTGGCAGAATATCAATTTCACCCACGCGGAAAGCAGTTGCAGCTGCGTTAAAGTCGCTTATCATTGTGAAGGTAACTTTATCAACGGTAACGCTGTCTGCATCGTAATAGTTCTCATTTTTCACAAATGTCATGTGGTCTTCGTGCACCCACTCTGACAAGGTGTACATGCCGTTTGTGCCCAAATACTGGGCATCTGTTGCGTACAGGTCGCCATACTCGTTGTACATGGCCTCATTCACAGGGAAGAAGCAGGAGAATGTGAACATAAACAGTGCGTAGCCACACGGCTGCTCAAGGGTAACTTCCAGCGTGTAATCGTCAACTGCTTTTACGCCAAGTTCTTCAGGGGCCATTTCACCGTTGAATACAGCACGGCCGTTTTTCAACATAAACACCTGGTAGCCGTAGTCTGCTCCGGTGGTGGCGTCTGCAAGCTTGCGCCATGCAAACACAAAGTCATGTGCGGTAACCGGTGTACCGTTGTTCCAGGTTGCGTCCTGGCGCAGTGTAAAGGTATATGTGCAGGTATCTTCGTTATAAATCCAGCTTTCGGCAATGCCGGGAATTGGGTTTGCCTGCTCGTCTCTGCGCAGAAGGCCGTCAACCACCATATATATGGCAGTCATCGAGTAACCCTCGGCAGTTGTGATTGTGCTCATATCCTGGGGCTCGCTGCTAAGGTTGTAAACCAATTCATTTGTAACGGTTGCGCTAGTGCTGCTACTGGAAGCACCGCCACCGCCACACCCGGCAAACATGCCAAGCGCAAGGCCAAAGGCCATTAATAACGCCAGTGTTTTTTTCATTACATTTCCTCCTCATTTTCCTGCACCTTCATTAATTTGCACGGCATTGCAAAATTAGCATGTAAGGGTTTTAGGAATTTAACGTGTATTATATAAGTGTAACACCTTTAAGTGCAAGGGCAAAACAGCTGTTTTGAGGGGTTGTAACAATATTGTTATTTTTTACCTGCATGTTGCCCAGCAGGCATTTAACATTTTAAACGCATTTGTACATGTTGCACAAATGTACTTTATATATGTTTTTACTGTGCGCACACTTTTCTTGTAATATGCAATTGTTGTTTTTGTATGTTGTACAATTGTTGTAATTTTTTATATTTTTGCATAGTTTAACTATCATTTGCAAATACATTTCCCGGCCGGCCGATAAAATGCAAACTTATTTTCACCGGCAAACAGCACCTTTCACTTTTTGCAGTGCAGTATACCCGCTTTTATATTTGCAAATAACCGCCGTTTTAATTGTAAGGTGCACAGCCGGGTGGGGCTTTAGCCCATATGCTTTCAGGTGTTTTGCACCGCTGCCGGGCTTTTAGCGTACAACAACGCTTACAGCCGGTGTTTGCCTTTTTAAACAGCACTTGCAGTGTAGCTGTAACTGTAGCAGGCGCTTTTGCCCGCCTGGCTACAACCTTTTTGCAAGGCCAAAATGTTAATGTTATAGCCCATATAAAAAGCGGTGCAGTAAAAACTGCACCGCTTTTATTTTGTTAACCTTGTTTTAAAACCAAAGCCTTCGCTTATTCCGCAATGCTTGCAAAATCCATGGGGAAGTTCCAGTTCACCGGGTTGTAGTTTTGCACCTTGCCGGAAACAATGTAGTTTGTACATTCAAAATACATTGGGGCAATTGCAGCTTGCTCCATAAGTACCTTTTCACAGTTAATTAAATAGGCCATGCGCTGTGCCAAATTTGCCTCTTTTGCGGCGGCCTGCAGGTTTGTGTCAAACTCTTCGCTGGTAAACTGCCCGCCGTTTAAGCCGTGGCCGGTTTCAAACATTTCAAGGTTTGTGTTGGGGTCGTTGTAATCAGGGCCCCAGGTGCCGTAGGCCATAACAAAGTCATGGTTGGTATAAACAGCCTCAATGCGGCTCTTTTTCGGCATAACATTCGCAGTAACTTCAATACCCAGCTCGGTTTTCCACTGCTCCAACAGGTAGGCTACAACACGCTGGTATACGCTGTTTTCATCTACAACTATAGAAATACCGCTAGCTTGCATCTCTTCTTTGGTTTTGCCAAGCTCTGCAAGGCCTTGTTCCAGGTATGCCGCGGCAGCAGCTGTATCATCTGTGAAGAAGGGTGCACCGGCTTCTTTAATAAAGCTTTCTTCAACGCCTTTAAAAACGGCGGGGCAATAGCTGTATGCAGCTTCACTGCCGTCGCCCAACACGTTTGCTACAAGCACTGAGCGGTCAAACGCATAGCTGAAAGCTTTTCTTATGTTTTCATTGGCGAAATATTCATTGGCCGTATTAAAAAGTATAAACCGTGCCGCGTTATTGTTGTAGTGGCCAACTTCAATGCCTTCACCTTGCAACTGGCTAACCTGCTCCGCAGAGAGCTGCGGAAGAATATCAATTTCACCCGCTTTATAGGCGTTCAGCGCTGCGTTTGTATCGCCAATCATCACAAATGTAATTTTATCAACCCCGGCAGAGCTTTCGCCGTAATACCCCTCGTTTTTCTCAACGGTAATGTGGTTTTCATGTACCCATTCTGTCATTTTATATGGGCCGTTGGCCATAATGTATTCACGCTCTGTGGCGTAGTTTGCACCGCAGCTCTCATAAAAAGCTTGGTTAATTGGGTTGAAGTATGGCGCAGTAAACTGGAAAAGTGCATAGCCGCAAGGGTTTTCAAGCTGCACTTCCAAAGTGTAATCGTCAACAGCTTTTACGCCAAAATCCTCCTCGGTGGCAGTGCCGCTGTTGTACGCCCTGCCGTTTTTAATTATAAACCCCTGGCTGGCAGAGTTGGAGGTTGACCCTGGGTTGCAAAGCAAGCGCCATGCAAAAACAAAGTCATGGGCTGTAACCGGCTGCCCATTCTCCCATGTGGCATCCTGCCGCAGGGTAAATGTGTATGTTATGTTCTCTTCGTCGTAAACCCAACTGCTTGCAATGGCCGGCACCGGGTTTGCGTTTGCGTCTCTTGTTACAAGGCCTTGTATCAAGTAGTGGTTAACAATAAAAGATGCACCATCTGCAGATGTTGCCGTGTTCATGTCCTGCGGCTCATAAATTAAGTTGTACACAAGGCTGCCCGCCCCGGGTGTGCCCGGGTAGGGGTGTGCCGTGCCGGTGCTGCCTGCCCCGCCCCCGCCGCAAGCTGCAAAACAGCTTGCCGCCATGGCCAACGCAACAATTCCGGTAATAATCCTCTTCATCTCTTTACCCTCTCTTTTTTTGGTGTAATAAAAAAGCCGCCACGCAGTATGCGTGGCGGCTTTGTTATAAAAAATAACAATACCTAGGCCAGTGGCACCTTCTGCGCTTGTTCAATTGCCTGCACCTCTAGAAAGATAACTAGAATAATAACAACGGCAAATAGGGCCAGGCTAAATAGGCCTAGCGCAAACGCAAAAAAAGCTACAGCAGCCCCTGCTGTTGAATAAATGTTTTTAAACGGTGCACACATTGCAAGGGCCCCCTTTTAAAACAGCCGTATTATATGGCCGTTTTTTGTAATATGTTGCACATTATAACTGCTGGTTTTCAGCATTGCAAGCATTTTTTTAACTTTTTATTTTTGTATTGCGTTTTTTTGGCAGCTATGCCCTTTAAAATTTATATATTAAAAAAGCTACGTTAACCGGCACTTTTGTATTTATAGTAAACACAATTATTTTCATTTGTAAAATATGCGTTTTTGCGGTATACTATATAAAATAAGCTTTTAAGAAAGGTGGTTACACCATGGCGAAAATGATTTTGGCGGCCGGCAAGGGTGTACTTGTATTTTTGCAGTCACTTTTTTCCGGCATGTTTACGCCGGCGAAAAAGAAGCGCAAAGCAAACCACCTTTTTAACAGAAAGAAACAGGAGGCCAAAAGCATGTATAGACACAGCATTTTTGGCGCGGCAGCCCTGCTTGTTGCCGGCGTTGCCGCCTTGGTTGGCACTTACCTATTTTTAAAGGCAAAAGAAGAGGAACTGGCTGAATACGAGGATATTCTTTTTGAAGAATTTGAAGACGCCCCGGAAGATTTTTATGAGGGCAGCTTTGATGAAACACCCAAAGCAGGCGAGTATGAGGCCCCCCTTGATTTTAACCAGTAACGTAGATATTCAGAAAAGCGCAGGGCAAATGCCCTGCGCTTTTCTTTGCTATTAAAATAAATTTTTCAGCGCCATAGTTTGCGTGCTTTCTTGCTGTTATGCATGTAAAATGGCAGTTGCATGGGGTTACTCCCGCAGCTCTGCTTCAGCGGCGGCATTATTTGGCATTTCACCCGCCTTGCTGCGTTTAAACTCATCACCCCATGTCCGCAAAGAGAACAGGACCTTGTGCAGGCTTGCACCAAGCGGGGTAAGTGAGTACTCGGTGTGCAGCGGCACCTCTGCAAAAACCTTCTTTTCAACCAAACCGTCAGCAATAAGCTCGTTCAGCTGGTCGGTAAGTACTTTGGCGCTAACGCCGGTCACGCCTTTTTTAAGCTGGCCAAAGCGCTGGGCACCGCCAAGCAGCAACACTTTTATAATAAGCACTTTCCACTTTCCGCCTATCATTGTCATGGCGGTCTCTACCGGGCATTCACGTATTTCCATAAACTTTCCCCTAGTAACTTTTTGGTACTTATAAGACTTTTTAGTACCTACTTGCACAAAGTAATGTTAATTTTTATAATAACAGTAAGCCCAGTTAAATGCAAGCACCCGCTTGCACACTGGAAAAGACAAATACAATGAAGGAGCGTTTCAAATGAGAAAAGAAATACCGGCAGAAGTTAAAGAAATTATGGACGGTGTACCACAATGGCACTTTGCCACTGCCAGCGCCAGCGGCGAGCCCCATGTTATTCCCTGCACTTTCAAAACCATTCTGCCCACCGGCGACATTGCTGTGGCCTGTGTGTTTATGGACACAACCGTGCAGAACGTTAAGGCCAACGGCCGCATTGCCGTTGCAGCCCACAACCCGGAGCTGATGAAAGGCTACCGCATTACCGGTACTGCCGTTTACGCTGATGAAGGCCCTGTATATGAGGGTTTTGCAAAAACCGTTAACGAGAAAACCGGTGGCCGCTTAAGCCCGAAGGGCGTTCTTGTTATCACCCCGGAAAGCATTGTTTTTACCGGCCCCGGCCCGGAAAACAAAAAAGAGATCTAATTTGCACCCTGCATTACCCGCATTAAAAAGAAGGCCTATATGGCCTTCTTTTTTGTTCTGCATTATAAGCGTTTAACGCATTTTTAACTTAGTGCGTCATCAACTGTTTTTGCAAGCTGCACAGGCCGGCCCTGTACCCTTTTGCGGCAGTTTAAGGTGTTGTTTTATAAAGGCCTTTTTTGCACTGCCCTATAAGCCGCTTTTTAATGCTTCCCTTTAGCCATCTTTCTTGCCTGCCTCTTTTCGCCATTACCTTTAAGCGTTATTCCGGCTTGCCATTTTTGCCACTGCACTTTTAAGCGCAGCCCTTCCAGCTTGCTTTTTTGAGATGTTATTCTTTAAAAACTCAGTAAGCAGCATAAATTTCAGGCCACGCCTTTAAATGGGCATGGCTTTTTTGTTTTTTTGCTGTGCCTTTGTTTTACCACCCTTCCGCCGCCAGGTTAACAAGCCCGTTCGCCACATACCGCGCCGCCACAAGTGCCTCTTCCAACGTGTTGGCGTGGCCGCCAATTTCAATTAACAGGCTGCCGGTGGTTAACTGCTGGTTGTAATTGCGGTAGTCAAACAGTATTGGGCGGGTTATACCCGGCGCCGCAAGTTCAATTGCATTTTGTAAACGTGCGGCAAACTTCAAATTTTCCATATAATTCGGCATACCCATGTCACCGCTGTCTGCCCCGCATATAATCATAATTTGGGCGGCGGCTTCACCGTTTATTGTGCAAAGCGGTTTAACCCTTGTGCCGTCTTCTTTTTCAATGGCATCACGGTGAATATCAAGCACCACCTTAATGCTTGGGTAGGCGGCAAGGTACGCTTCTACTGTGGCACGGCTGCGGGCATAACTGCCGTTGTAAGAGGGGTAGTCGTGCAGGGTGTTGTCTTGCAGGGTGTAAATGCCAGCTGCATTTAAAACTGCCGCCATCTCTGCACCCACCCGTATCTCGTTAATGGTTTCGTCGGTGGTGCGGCAGGTAAATGCAGGGTCGTAGTAATTTCCGGGGCCGGGCTGGTAACACTCTGTTGCATGTGTGTGCATAATAAGCACCTGCGGCTCGCTGCTGTTAAACTCTATATGAAACGGCAGCGGCTGCATAACCGCACCCGCCACAGTGGCAGCGCTTAGTTCTGTGCAGTTTTTAATGTAGCCTGCCCCGCTTTTTATGTACAATACCCCTGTGCCGGGGCCGTATGTAACCGGTATAATCGGCATTGTTCCCTCCGGCGCCGGCAGGTTTTGCACTGTTGTTTGTGCCTGCGTGGCCTGCCCCGTTTCACCTGTGTTTCCAAAGGTTAACACTGCACCTGCAAACTGCTGCCACACCGGCACTTCACCGCCGCCTGTAATGGTTTGCCTTGCCGCCGCAATAAACTGCCCCGGGGCAAACACCGCGCCCAGCGCAAGGCCCTTAATTACAAGTAGCAACAAAAAAAAGGTGCAGCCCATTGCCGCAGCCCAACCTGCCAGTGCCCACACACCGTCTTTTTTTGCCACCAAACCACCCCCCGGCAACAGTTAATATTTAATTAAATGTATGCCGCCCACGGCAGTTTTATGTAGTACTTTGGCAGCTTTTCAGCTTTTATTGCCCTGCAAAAAGCTTTGAAATTGTATTGACCTTGGCCAATAAATAAAACCGCAGCCTAAACTGCGGTTTCACTGTTTTTTTTCTTTTTTCAAAAATACTTTCTTGTAAGGCCAGCTGTGAATTTCATCGCCCTTCACTTTAAAAGCGCGTTCTGCCATTTTGGCCAAGGGGGCGTCGCTTCGCGAGTCTGAGTAAAACTCTATGATTTTACCTTCCGGGCACGCCTCACTGAACTGCACTACCTTCTGCCTTCCATAGCAGCTTTTACCGTAAACCTTCCCGGTTTGCGGGTCCACTTTGGTTGCAATAAGCAACGGCACGCCAAGTTTTGCCATAATAGGCTTTAGCAAAAAATCTGCCGAGGCCGACACAATGACATCGTTTTCATGGTTTTTATCAAGGTACCACTCTTTCAGCCTGTTGTCGTGCTCCTTCCAAAAGCGCTCAACATAGCTGTCCAACTCACCTTCGGGTATACCTTTTAAAAAGCAGAAGAAATACTCTTTGCAGCTGCGCTTTGATACCATTTTAACAAAATATAAAAAACCTGCAAACAACTGCATGGGTACATAGCGCAAAAGGCCCGGCTGTTGCCGCAGGCAAAAACGGTAAAAATCTATTGCGCTGTCTCCGCTGTAAACTGTGCGGTCAAAGTCATAAACCGTTTTGTGCATATACCCTCCTTTCACTGTGCTGCTATGCTATGTACAACCTACCTTAACTTTTTAAGGTTACTATATTTATATGCAAATTTCCAGCTTTTTTAACATATTCAGTTTAATATTTAACGGTATATAGGCAAGCAGCACTTCATTTGGCTATAAAAAGCAGCAATAAAAAGCGGGCTTTGCCCGCTTTTTATTAAACTTTGCAGGTTTTAAGCGGCAACTTTGCCTATAAAATAGTTTAAACCCTGTGGCTGCAAGTGCCATTTTCACGCAGTGCGGCTTG
>JAVBRS010000103.1:0-6811 GCA_031547715.1 Oscillospiraceae bacterium | reverse complement strand
GGAAGCAGAGCGTGAAAAACTTGCACGTGCAAGGGAAAAACTTGAAAAAATTAAAGCGAGCATTGCAGCTTTGCAAAAATAGCAGAGCAGCGTGGCGACCCGTTTGCAATAAAACGCCCTGCCGTTTTTGCGGCAGGGCTTTTTAACGGCTTGTTTTTGGCAAAACCCTGGCTTATACTGAAGTAAATTGCATATTTGCGGCAGGCGCGGCGGCAAACGCAAAACCCGCCGTAGAACCGTTTGCTGCAAAAATAAAAAAGGCGGTGTTTGCCATGCTTAAAAGTATTATAGGCATTGCGTTTGATTGCCCGGATGCGAATGATTTGGCGGATTTTTACCATGCGCTTTCCGGCTGGAAAAAAGAGATAGTGAACGATGCTTTTGCAGCACTGCGAACGCCGGAGGGTATTTTGCTTGTGTTCCAAACCGTTGATAATTACCGCCAGCCGGTGTGGCCGTGGGAAGATGAAAAACAGCAGCAGATGGCCCATATAGATTTTTACGTAGATGACCTTGGCGCGGCAGTTGAGCATGCGGTGTTGCTTGGGGCAAAAAAGGCAGGTGTGCAGTACTTTAGCACCTCTACAGTTATGCTGGACCCTGCGGGCCACCCATTCTGCCTTTCCACAGATAAACAGTAAAAATTGCAACGGTGAAACGAGGTTTATTTTATTATTATTTTCAAACGGTAATATGCCCACAAACCGGTTTTTAAAAAATGTTAAATACGCTTAACCTAACCTTTGAAAGGGGCGCTACAGAGATGCAGATGCGAAACTATGGCGAAACACTGGAATACATTTTAAACCGCCCCCGCACCGGTGAGCGTGAAGACCTGCATTATATGCAAAAGCTGCTTGCCGCCATTGGAAACCCGGAAAAAAGTTTGCAGTTTGTACATGTTGCAGGCACAAACGGCAAAGGGAGCGCAACGGTGATGACGGCCAGCGTGTTAAAAGAGGCCGGTTACAAGGTGGGGTGTAATATATCGCCTTACGTGCTTAATTTCAGAGAACGTTTTATGATAAACGGCGAGATGATAAGCGAAGAAAGGCTGGCAGAGGTTGCAGCACCCGTGCTGGTTGCCAGTGAAGAACTTGATGAGACCGAGCCCCGCCCGGCATCAACCTTTGAGCTTACCACCGCAATAGCATTTTTGTGGTTTGCCGAGGAAGAGTGCCAAATTGTGTGCGTTGAAGTGGGGCTTGGCGGCCTTAAAGACATAACCAACGCAATTCAAAATACGCTGGTGGCTTACATAATGGCCATTGATTATGACCACACAGAGCGCCTTGGCACCACTTTAGGGGAAATTGCGGCGCAGAAATGCGGTATTTTTAAAAATAACTGTACAGTTGTAAGCTACCCGGGGCAGGCCCCGGCTGCAGCGGATGTTATAACACGCATGGCGGCCGCTGCAAACTGCAGGTTAGTTGTACCTGAAGCTGAATATTTGCAGACGGTGCGAAGAGGCCCGTTTTTATACCGCATGAACTATGGCGGGTACGAGCTTACCCAGCCTTTTGCCGGTGTGCACCAGGCCAGAAATGCAGCGGTGGTTATTGAAGGTTGTTTGGCCCTTTGCGAAAAAGGTTTTGATATAGATGACGATGCAATAATTGCGGGCATTGAAAAGGCCACCCTGCCGGCGCGCATTGAGGTGCTGAAAAAAGAGCCGCTGGTTGTGCTGGATGGTGGGCATAATGCAGGTGGAATTGCAGCGCTGGCAAAAACCCTTGCGGCGGAGAAAGTGCAGGGAATAACCGCTGTAGTTGGAATTATGGGCGATAAACAGGCGAAGGAGATGCTGCGCCAAATAGCCCCGTTTGTTGGCAAGCTAATTTTAGTACAGCCGCAAAACAAGCGGGCCATACCGCCGGAAAACCTGGCGGAATTTGGCGAAGGGCTTTACAAGCACATTACACTTTGCCCCAAGGTGGAAGATGGTATTGCCGCCGCAAAAAAAGAGGGCAAGGGTATTTTGGTTTGCGGTTCGCTTTACCTTGCCAGCGAGGCAAGAGGGTTGCTGCTTTAAAATAAAACCAGCTCGACGGGAAACGGCAAAAAATAAAAGGCTTGTGCACTATGCTTTTCTGCATAGGGTACAGGCCTTTTTGCATGGCAAATAAACATGGGTGTACCGGAAAGGCAGTGAAAATGGCAAGTGTTGTATTCACTTTTGAGGAAAATAAAATAACGGCCCACATAGCGGGGGAAATAGACCACCACGCAGCCGCCGCACTGCGGCTAGAAATAGACGAAAGGATAATCAGCGCAACGCCCAAAAAGTTGGTTTTTGATATGGCGAGTGTATCTTTTATGGATTCATCAGGGGTTGGGCTTATTTTAGGGCGCAAGCGCCTATTGGAAAGTTTTGGCGGCGTTACCGTTATAACTGCGGTTAAAAGTGCCGTACAGCGCATGATAATACTTTCCGGCTTGCAGGCCATGCTTGAAGGGCAAGAAGAAATAAAAAAGGAAGTGAATGTATGAAAAAGCAAAATACCATGAAGTTACAATTGGACAGCCGCAGTGTAAATGAAAGTTTTGCAAGAAGCGCAGTGGCGGGTTTTGTAGCCCAGCTGGACCCTACACTGGACGAGCTTGCCGATATAAAAACAGCGGTGAGTGAAGCCGTGACAAACTGCACCGTACATGCGTACCCCGGCACTTTAGGCAAAGTGTACATAACTGTTAAATTGTTTGGCGACGGGGTTGTAAGTATTACCGTGGCAGATAAGGGCGTTGGAATTGAAGATGTTAAAAAAGCCAGAGAACCCCTGTTTACCACGGGGGATAAAGCAGAGCGCTCCGGCCTTGGGTTTGCAGTTATGGAAAGCTTCATGAACACGTTGAAAGTGTATTCTGCCCCGGGCAAAGGCACCCGTGTGCTCATGAGCAAAAAACTGGCCGAGAGGGGATAGCTGTGCGCTTAGCGGATGCGGGAACAAGAGAAGAGTTTATTGAAAAAAACATGGGCCTTGCACATGCTTGTGCCAACCGTTTCAAAGGAAGAGGTATTGAATACGACGATTTATTTTCCGCAGGGTGCCTTGGGCTTGTAAAAGCTTACGACGGTTTTGATGATGAGCGCGGGGTTCAATTTTCAACCTATGCGGTACCTGTAATATTGGGCGAGATAAAGCGCCTTTTCAGGGACGGCGGCGCAGTGAAGGTGAGCCGCTCTTTGAAAGAGCTTTCTTTAAAGGTTATGGCCACAAAAGAATACCTTACAAAAACTTTGGGTGAAGAGCCTACGGTTGCACAAATTGCAGGGCATTTAGGCGCTAGCCCAGAGGATGTTGGCTGGGCACTTGGGGCGGCGCAGCCGCCGCTGTCTCTGACACCGGCAGGGGATGATGAGGCAAAAGAGTTTGACATACCTGTCTTTTCAAATGAAGAGGCGTTGGCGGACACACTTTCTTTGCAAAATGCACTTTACACGCTGAGTGAAGATGACCGCCGGCTTATTTTGCTGCGGTTTTTCGGCAGTAAAACACAGGCGCAGGTGGCACAAATTTTACAAACAACACAGGTGCAAGTCTCCCGAAGAGAGAGAAAAATTTTAATAAAAATGCGAGAGAAGCTAACGGGGTAATTTTACTGGTGGCCATTATGCACAAGGCGGGGCAAAAGCGCTAAAAAAACCTTAGCCTTTGCGGCGCAAAATGGCGCTAAATAAAATGGGTTAAAATAAAAATGCGCATGCTAGCTCTCTGACATGCGCGTTTTTCGCTTGTTTTGTTTTACTGCTTTTAATATTTTTTTATATGGCTGCAGCCCATAACAGCCGCAAATTTTGTTTTTATAAGGCGATAGCCAAAACCACGGCAAAGCCAACAAAGCAACAACCGAAAAGCTATATACACAGCGCAAGGCTACTTTTTGTGTGCCGGCAAACCTGCTGTACCCCCTTGGGGCTTATTAGCCGCAGGCAGCTTAACCTTTTGCTGTATGGCCGCCAAAACAAGGTGCATACAAAAAATAACCAAAACAGCGAACACCGGAACAAAGTTCAAAAGGTAGCGCGAACGCGCTTCCCATATACATTCAAATAAAAACAGGCCAAACAGGCTACAGCTGCAAATAAACAAGCCGCCATCCGCAACGCCTTTTTGTAACAATAATAATGTGCCCGCCAGTGCCCCTAGCAAAAACAGCGCCATAAACCACTGGCAATAGTAAGAGTAAAAACCATAATAGCGGTGCCCGGGAAATATAAGGTTGTCAAGCGGTGAGGCTTTAACGCGGTCTCTATGCAATTTTATGCAGGTATAAAAAGTGCCGTCACCATATATGAAAGTGTTTTTTTTAATTAGGTGGTCAGCAAAGCCGGCGGGGCCGTAGCTTTCAATACGGCGGCATATTTCCGCCCATATATATTTGCTGCGGTTTTCCGCCGGCATGCTGAGCGACAGCCCAAAGTCAGGGTCGTAATACCCGCCGTTGCCGTGCAGGCCCATCATGACCCAGTGTGTTAAAGGCAGGCGCACGGTGTCATCTTCAGGGAATATGGGGCTGCTTTTCATAATGCTGTTTGCGGGCAAAAATAATATAATGAAAAGGGCGGCAGCCGCAAATGCAACTTTTGCTGTTTTGCGCAGGGGCCCAAAACGGAAAATGTCTATAATTATGGCAACAAATACAATGCCGACAGTTGTTTTAAGTAAAGTGCCGAAAACAAGCACAGCAATTGAACCGGCAAGGAAAACAAAGGCTTTTTTATTATGTTTTTGGGCCAGGTGCTCCTTTGCACAAAGCCAAAAATAAACGCCTGCAATGGGGCAAAAAAAAGTTATGGTGTCTGTGTAATAAATGCTGGTATAAAACAATACCGGTGCGCAAAACAGCAAAAGTAAAAGTGTAGCGGGTGCGGCACCACTTTTTTTGCACATTTTTTGCGCTGTAAGTGCTGCAAATAAATACCCCAGGTCTAAACATAAAATGTTAAAAGCAATGCCGGCAGTGTTTAAACTTTCAGGGTTGAATAAAACGGCAACTTTAAAAACAGCGGTAAGTAAAAAAAACAGCGGTATGTTGTTTGGGCAGGTGCAAAAATAGGTGCCGGGGTTTACATTATTTAAAACGTAGTTCATTGCCTGGCCGGCAACAATGCCAAAATCCCAGTTGGTGGAGGGGGTGGTGGCAAATTCACCCGCAACGTAAACCTGCAGCGGAAGGTATGTAAAAAGTAAAATGCCAACTAAAATAAAAGGTGCATAGCGCGGCAGTTTCTCAAAAAAAATATTAAAAACCCAAAAGGCAAGCAGCAATATTAAGGCAAGGCCAAAAGTGCCCAGCGCAACATATGCACTTTTAAGCGGCATAATTAGCCCTGCGTTGAAAACAGCAAGAAAGCAAAGAAAAATAAAACAAAGCCCCGCCAAAACGGCAAAGCTGTTTTTTAATTGTAATTGTACTTTATTCAACATAAAAACCTCTTTTTTAAAACTTACCACACTTAAGCCGGCGGGGCAAGTGGCTTTGCATTTATGTGTACTATATTGTATAAGTATATAAGCTATTTTAAAAAGCAAATATAAAAAGGTGTAATGTAATATGGAATATATACCTGCAAAAAACATAGTACATAGAAAGCCAAACCCACACTGGTTCGGAACAGATTACAACATGAACATATATAAGGGTTGCAACCACGGCTGCATATACTGTGACAGCCGAAGCGACTGCTACCAAATTAAAAATTTCGACACTGTGCGCGCGAAAGAAAATGCGCTTGCTGTTATTAGGGATAATTTAAAAAGCAAAGCCGTGCCGGGGGTTGTGGCCACCGGCGCCATGAGCGACCCTTACAACCCCTTTGAAAAAGACCTGCTTTTAACCAGCCACGCGCTAGAGCTGATAAATGCCTACAATTTTGGTGTTGCAATTGCAACAAAAGGCACCCTAATTACAAGAGATACCGATATTTTAAGCAGCATAAAAGAAACTGCGCCTGTGCTGTGTAAAATTACTGTTACAACAGCAGACGACAACCTGGCGAAAAAAATAGAGCCCGGCGCACCCTGCAGCAGTGATAGGTTAAAAGCTGTGGAAAAGCTTGCAGCGGCGGGTATATTCACCGGCCTTTTATTAATGCCGGTGCTGCCGTTCATAAACGATAGCGAAGAAAACATATTAAACATTGTTAATAAAGCGGCGGCAAGCGGGGCAAAGTTTATATACCCGGCATTTGGGGTAACGTTGCGCACCGGCCAAAGGGAATGGTTTTACAAAAAAGCAGAGGATGCATTTCCCGGGCAAAACCTTGCACAGCGGTACCAAAGCAAATATGGGGGCATGTACCAGTGTACAAGCCCCAATGCAAAAAGACTGTGGCAGTGTTTTGCAGCGGCATGCCAAAGGCACGGGTTACTGTACAATATGGGCGACATAATAGCGGCTTATAAGCATGGTTACAGCGCAGCACAACTGAGCTGGTTTTAAACTTAAGGTAATGAAAAAAGGCGAAATAAATTTAATTTTTATAAAAACAGAAATTGTTGTTGACAATGAAATAGCTGCGTGATACTATAAATAAGCCGCAGGGAACACCTGCAGCGCCGAACCTTGAAAATTAAACAATATAGAAGAGAAGCTTGTGGGGCTTTGGAAGAAGAAGCGTTCGCGAAGAATCGGGAATAAGCGGGAGAAGGAAGTGCGAAGCGAGAGCGGAGCATGGAAAAGGAAAGCGGAAGGAAGATTTAGAGCGAAGGCGGCAGAAGACCAAAGACTCAAAAAGTGGTATAGAGATATGCCACACAATTCTTTTAAGAAGTAATTCAAGACGCAAGCGATTGTGAATTGAGGT